>JBBIGT010000021.1:0-23027 GCA_037447395.1 Comamonadaceae bacterium
GACATGCGTCTGGCCATGCGGCAAAACCGCGACAAGATTGCCGCGCGCATCCGGGTGTTCCAGCCGGCTGGCGCTTGAAAAGCCATGGATACCGCAACGTGGCAACATGGTGGCTTGTTGAGTTACCCCGCCGGTAGAAGGATTGACATGATCGACCGCCTCTTGACCACCGCCGACGCCGCCCTGCGCACGGTTTTTACCAGCCACCACGCCGAGCAGCCCTGCCCCACCGTTGCTGGCGACGCGACCGCGCTGAACGACGCTGAAAAGCGCGAAGCCGCGGCGCTGATGCGCGTCAACCACGTTGGCGAGGTGTGCGCCCAAGCGCTTTACACAGCGCAGGCATTTGCTACTGACAATGAAGCACTTCGTGCCCATTTCTTAAGGGCCGGCGCCGAAGAAACCAATCATCTGGCGTGGACCGAGCAGCGCCTCAAAGAATTGGGTGAGCGCACCTCGCTGCTGAACCCGCTGTGGTACGCCGGGGCATTCGGCATTGGGCTGATTGCCGGCAAACTCGGCGACAAGGTGAGCCTGGGTTTTGTGGTGGAGACCGAGAACCAGGTCGAGGCACATCTGGACAGCCACTTGAGCCGCCTGCCCGCTGGCGACCACGCCTCCCGCGCGATCGTGGCGCAGATGAAAGACGACGAAGCGCGCCACGCGCTGGGCGCGCGCGAACTCGGCGCGATTGACCTGCCCGCGCCGGTGCAGGGTCTGATGAAAGCCTTTGCCAAGGTGATGACCACCGTGGCGCACCGGGTTTAGGTCAAACCGCCACCACGTCAAAGCTGGTGCTGATGGCCGCGGTTTTGCCCAGCATGACGCTGGCCGAGCAGTATTTGTCGTGGCTCATGGCGATGGCGCGTTCGACTGCCGCAGCCGGCACCCCTTTGCCGGTCACAGTGAAGTGCATGTTGATCGATGTGAAGACCTTGGGGTCGGTGTCGGCGCGCTCGGCCTGCAGCTTGACGGTGCAGCCGCGCACGTCGTGGCGGCCGCGTTTGAGGATCAGCACCACGTCATATGCGGTGCAACCGCCAGCGCCAGCCAGCAGCAGTTCAAGCGGGCGCGGCGCCAGGTTCTGGCCGCCGTTTTCGGGCTTGGCGGCGTCGGGCGCGCCGTCCATCACCAGCGTGTGGCCGCTGCCGGTTTCGGCAAGAAAACCCATACCCGAGCGCGTGCCCAGCGCGCCAGTCCAGTTAACGGTGCATTCCATCGTGTGTCCTTGTGGTTGATTGGGCCCATTGTCGCGTGCCGTCGCCTTCAGCCACCCGCTTATCATTGGCGGCTATGAAAAGTCCTGATCTCACCCCGTTCGATTACCTGAAAAAAATCCTCACCGCGCGCGTCTACGACGTGGCCGTGGAATCGGCCCTGGAGACGGCACAGAGCTTGAGCGCGCGCCTGGGCAACACCGTGCTGCTCAAGCGCGAAGACCAACAGCCGGTGCACAGCTTCAAGCTGCGCGGGGCCTACAACAAGATGGCGCAGTTGAGCCGCGAGGCGCTGAAGAAAGGCGTCATCTGCGCCAGCGCCGGCAACCACGCGCAAGGCGTGGCGCTGGCTGCGCGCAAGCTTGGCGCCCGGGCGGTGATCGTCATGCCAACCACCACGCCGGGTGTCAAGGTCAACGCCGTGCGCAATCTGGGCGGCGAAGTGGTGCTGTTTGGCGACAGCTACTCGGACGCCTACACGCACGCGGTAGAGCTCGAAAAGCAGGAGGGCCTGACCTTTGTGCACCCGTTCGACGACCCGGATGTGATCGCCGGCCAAGGCACCATCGCCATGGAGATATTGCGCCAGCATCAGGGGCGGCTCGACGCGGTGTTCGTCGCCATCGGCGGCGGCGGACTGATCAGCGGCGTGGCTAACTACATCAAGGCGGTGCGCCCCGCGATCAAGGTGATTGGCGTGCAGATGAATGACTCCGACGCCATGGCCCAGTCGGCCGCAGCCCACGCGCGCGTGACGCTGGCCGACGTAGGCCTGTTCTCTGACGGCACCGCGGTGAAGTTGGTTGGCGAAGAAACCTTTCGCATTGCGCACGATCTGGTCGACGACTACGTGCGCGTCGATACCGACGCGGTCTGCGCGGCCATCAAGGACGTGTTTGTCGACACCCGCAGCATCGTCGAGCCGGCCGGCGCGCTGGCGGTGGCGGCGGTCAAGCAATACGTGGCCACCCACAAAGCCAAGGGCGAGACTTTCGCCGCCATCCTGTGCGGCGCCAACATGAACTTTGACCGCCTGCGCTTCGTCGCCGAGCGGGCCGAGGTGGGCGAGGAGCGTGAGGCGCTGTTTGCCGTGACCATCCCCGAAGAGCGCGGAAGCTTCCGGCGCTTTTGCGAGTTGATTGGCGACCTGCCCAGCTTTGGTGGCGGCAAGGCGCTGCGCAATGTCACCGAGTTCAACTACCGCATCAACGATGCGCAAAAAGCGCACGTCTTTGTGGGGCTGACCACCGCCGCAAAAGGCGAGTCGGGCAGAATAGCCGCGCACCTGTGCAAGCACGACTTTGAGGCGCTCGACCTGACGCACGACGAACTGGCCAAGGAACACATCCGCCATATGGTCGGCGGGCACTCGGCGCTGGCCCAGGACGAGCGGCTGTTGCGCTTTGTCTTTCCCGAGCGGCCCGGCGCGCTGCTGAAGTTTTTGAGCCTGATGCGCCCGGGCTGGAATATCAGCCTGTTCCACTACCGCAACCAGGGCGCCGACTACGGGCGCATTCTGGTCGGCCTGCAAGTACCCGCCGCGGACGACCCGGCTTTCGCTGATTTCTTGGCCACGCTGGGCTACCCCTATGTGGAAGAAACGGCGAACCCGGTGTATCGCATGTTCTTGCAGCAGTAATAGCGGGAAATAATTGGAATCTGACCCCAATTAATTTATGGCAGCGACGCTTGACGACAAACTGGTGGTGGCCATTTCCAGCCGCGCGCTGTTTGACTTTGAAGAAGAAAACCTGGTTTTTGAGCAAACCGACGACCGCGCTTACATGGCGCTGCAACTTGAGCGGTTGGATCTTCCCGCCAAGCCCGGCGTAGCGTTTTCACTGGTAAAGAAGTTGCTGGCGTTCAACCACGCGGTGCAGCCGGTGGAGGTGGTCATCCTGTCGCGCAACGACCCGGTGTCGGGCATGCGGGTGTTTCGCTCGGCGCAGCATTACGGCCTGGCGATCGAGCGCGGCAGCTTCACCCGAGGACGCGAGCCGTGGCGCTACCTCAAACCGCTGCACGCCAACCTTTTTTTGAGTGCGCACCTGAGCGACGTGCGCGCGGCGCTGGCCGCCGGCGTGCCGGCGGCGCAGGTCTACCCGCAGTCGGTGCGCGCCAGCGACGCCCACCCAGACGAAGTGCGCATCGCCTTCGACGGCGACGCGGTGCTGTTCAGCGACGAGGCCGAGCGCGTCTATCAGGCGCAGGGGCTGCAGGCGTTCCAACGGCATGAGACCGCCAAAGCGGCACAGCCTTTGCCGGACGGGCCTTTTAAACCATTGCTTGTTGCACTACAACATTTGCAGCAACTGGGAACGCCGTCGATGCGCATCCGCACGGCCTTGGTGACCGCGCGCAGCGCCCCGGCGCACGAGCGCGCCATCCGCACGCTGATGAACTGGCACATCGAGGTCGACGAGGCGATGTTCCTGGGTGGTTTGGCCAAGGGCGAGTTTCTGCGCGAGTTCGAACCCGATTTCTTTTTTGACGACCAAACCGGCCACATCGCTGCGGCCGCACAGCACGTGCCTTCCGGTCACGTGGCCAGCGGCGTGCGCAACTAATTTTCTGGCTTTTGCAGCTTCTGGATTTTGGTCGGCGAAAAGTCGTAGACCTCGTTGGCGAGTTCGCCGCTAACCACCGTCGCGCCCGGGTTGGGCAGCGGCTCAAGCTGGTTGCGCACTTGCTGCTGCACCTGCACCGCGCTGGCGCTGGCCTCCCACAAGGACTTGATGTGTTCGATGAGGATCTTGGAGATCGGCTCGGGTGGCGGCTCTTGTACTTTCTCGGGCGCCGGACGCTTGATCGTCCAGTCTTTGGGCACGGCCGCCGCCTCGGAGCCCGGGCGCACCGGGTCAGAGACGCTGGCGTAAACGGCCTCGCCGACGCCGGGCGTGTCCGACGTCTTGATGAGGTTGACGACGCTGGGCGTAGGCTCGACCGGTGTCGCAGCCGTCGCCGGCGGATTGACCGGCACCACCGGCACGACGCGTCCGGTGGACAACGCAGCAGCCTCTACGGCCAAGGGCCGTACGCTCTGGATTCGTTCAATCGGTGTGCTGGGCATGGTGCTTGCGGCGACAGATGAAATCTGGGTCTTACCTCCGTTCGTAGGTTTGTTAACGGCAGAAATGACGGGTGATTTAGGCCTATTTGCAAAATTTCTTTGCATCACAAAAATAAACTGGGCATAAATTCCATCAAAAATTAGGGTTAACCCTAACTTCTAAAGGTTGCACCTCACCTAGCATCGCGCCACTTTCAACCGACAAAGGGTTCACCATGAGCACCGTGACGCTGGGCATCAAGGTCGACGAGACGCTACGCAACCGCATCAAGGACGCCGCCCAAACGCAGGGCAAAACGCCGCACTGGCTGATCAAACAGGCGGTGTTGCAGTACGTCGACCGTCTCGAACGCGGCGGCGCGCCGGCGCCGGGCACGGCGCTGGACGATGGCGACCACGGCGAGTTCGATGGCGCGCCAAGCGCACCGGCGCACTGGCCCGAGCAGCCGTTTCTCGACTGGGCGCAAAGCGTGCTGCCGCAAACCGAACTGCGCGCCGCCATCACCGCCGCCTGGCACCGCCCGGAGCCCGAGTGTCTGCCGATGCTGGTGCAACTGGCGCGCGTCGACGACGCAGCGCAGCGCGCCGCCATCGAGCAGACCGCCGTGCATCTGGTGCAAGGGCTGCGCGCCAAGCAGGCCGCCGGTGGCGTCGAGGCGCTGGTGCAGGAGTTCTCGCTCTCCAGCCAGGAAGGCGTGGCGCTGATGTGCATGGCCGAGGCGTTGCTGCGCATTCCCGACAACGCCACGCGCGACGCGCTGATTCGCGACAAACTGGCCGGCGGCGACTGGCAGGCGCACCTGGGCAATTCACCGTCGATCTTCGTCAACGCGGCGGTCTGGGGCTTGATGCTCACCGGCAAGCTGACGGCCACCAATAGCGAAAAAACGCTGTCCAGCGCGTTGACAAGGCTGATTGGCAAAGGCGGCGAGCCGTTGATTCGCCAGGGCGTGCATCGCGCCATGAAGCTCATGGGCGAGCAGTTCGTTACCGGGCAAACCATTGCACAGGCGCTGGCCAACAGCCGCGCCTTCGAGAAAAAAGGTTTTCGCTACTCGTACGACATGCTTGGTGAGGCGGCCACCACTGAAGCAGACGCCGAACGCTACGTCGCGTCTTACGAGCAGGCCATCCACGCCATCGGCAAGGCGTCCAATGGCCGCGGCATCTTTGAAGGCCCGGGCATTTCGGTCAAGCTGTCGGCGCTGCACACGCGCTACAGCCGCGCCCAGCGCGAGCGCGTCATGGGCGAGCTGCTACCGCGTCTGACCAAGTTGGCCGTGCTGGCGCGCCAGTACGACGTGGGCATCAACATCGACGCCGAGGAGTCCGACCGGCTGGAACTGTCGCTGGATCTGTTGGAGGCGCTGTGCTTTGATCCGCGGCTCAAAGGCTGGAACGGCATTGGTTTCGTGGTGCAGGCGTACTTAAAGCGCTGTCCCTACGTGATCGACCACCTGATGGACCTGGCGCGGCGCAGCGGCCGACGCCTGATGATCCGCCTGGTCAAGGGCGCCTATTGGGACGCCGAGATCAAGCACGCGCAGCAAGGCGGCCACGACGGCTACCCGGTGTTCACACGCAAGGTCCACACCGACGTGTCTTACCTGGCCTGCGCGCGCAAGCTGCTGGGCGCGCCCGACGCGGTCTATCCGCAATTTGCCACGCACAACGCGCAGACGCTGGCGTCCATTTACCACCTGGCCGGCAATAACTACTACGCCGGCCAATACGAATTTCAATGCCTGCACGGCATGGGTGAACCGTTGTACGAGCAGGTCACCGGCGCGCTCGCCGACGGCAAGCTCGGCCGCCCGTGCCGCGTCTACGCGCCGGTGGGCACGCACGAAACCCTGCTGGCGTACCTGGTGCGCCGCCTGCTGGAAAACGGCTCCAACTCGTCGTTCGTCAACCGCATCGGTGACGCCCGGGTCAAGGTCGAAGAACTGGTCAGCGACCCGGTGCAGGACGCCGTCGACCTGGGCCAGCAGGCCGGTGCGCTCGGCGCGCCGCACCCAAAAATCGCCCTGCCGCGCAAGCTCTTTGCCGCACTGGGCGCGCAGTCGCGCGTCAACTCCGGCGGGCCGAATTTGGCCAACGAGCAGCAGCTTGCCTCGCTGTCGGCCGGCCTCTTGCGCAGCACGCAACAAACCTTCACCGCCGCCAGCAGCGGCCCACAAGCGCCGGCGCTGAACCCGTCGACCGCCGCCGCCGACGGCTGGCAACGGGTCTGCAACCCGGCCGATCTGCGTGACGTGGTCGGCTGGGTGCGCCCGGCCAGCGCCGACGAGGTCGATCGCGCGGCACAGCGCAGCGGCGCCGCCACGGCCATCTGGCAAGGCACACCGCCGCCGACGCGCGCGGCCTGCCTGAACCGAGCCGCCGATTTGCTGGAACAGCGCAGCCAGGAGCTGCTTGGGCTGATCGTGCGAGAGGCCGGCAAGACGCTGGCCAACGCCATCTCTGAAGTTCGCGAGGCGGTGGACTTTTTGCGCTACTACGCCGCGCAGGTGCAAGCCACTTTTGACAACGAAACGCAGCGGCCGCTGGGCGTGGTGCTGTGCATCAGCCCGTGGAACTTTCCGCTGGCCATTTTTACCGGTCAGGTCGCCGCCGCCCTGGCTGCGGGCAACTGTGTGCTGGCCAAACCAGCGGAGCAAACGCCGCTGATCGCCGACGTGATGGTGCGCATCCTGCACGAGGCCGGTGTACCCCACGACGCGGTGCAATTGGTGCCCGGTACCGGCGAGACCGTCGGTGCGGCCCTGGTGGCGCACCCGGCGGTGGCCGGCGTCATGTTCACCGGCTCGACCGAAGTGGCGCGCCTGATCGCCAAAACGCTGGCACAACGCGTCAGCGCCCAAGGCCGTTGCATCCCGCTGATTGCCGAAACCGGCGGCCAGAACGCGATGGTGGTCGACTCGTCGGCGCTGGCCGAGCAGGTGGTCGGTGACGTGCTGGCGTCGGCGTTTGACTCGGCCGGGCAACGCTGCTCGGCGCTGCGCCTGCTGTGCCTGCAGGACGACGTGGCCGAGCGCATCGGACACATGATCAAGGAGGCGATGCGCGAGTGGGTCATGGGCAACCCCGACCGCATGGCCACCGACGTCGGCCCGGTGATCGACGCCGCCGCGCGCGAGCAGATCGAGCGGCACATTACCCAGATGACCTCGCAGGGCCTGACGGTGACCCGGCTGGCGCGTGACGAAAGCGCTGGTCAGGGCTATTTTGTGCCGCCAACAATTATCGAAATTGATAGCATCTCGCGCTTGCAACGTGAGGTTTTCGGCCCTGTTTTGCATATACTGCGCTACCGGCGCGAAGACCTGCCGCAGGTGCTCGAGGCGATCAACGCCACCGGCTATGGGCTGACCTTTGGCGTGCACAGCCGCATCGATGAGACGATCGCCAAGGTGACGCAAAGAATCCACGCCGGCAACGTCTACGTCAACCGCAACATCATCGGCGCGGTGGTCGGCGTACAACCGTTTGGCGGCATGGGCCTGTCGGGCACCGGCCCGAAGGCTGGCGGGCCGCTGTACCTGTACCGCCTGCTGCAGCCCAACGAGTCGACCCGCAACGCCGCACTGCACGCGCTGGCCGCGTCCAGCGCCGCGCAGGCTGGCTTGAGCGCCGACGAGCGTGCCAGCCAGCAGCCCGATCTGCAGGCGCTGCACAGCTTGCACGCGGTGCTGCAAACGCCGGCCCTGGCCACGCTGACGGTCTGGCAAAGCCCGGCCGAGCCGCTAGCCGCCGTGCAAGCCTGTGCCGACTATCTGGCCGCCAGCGTGCTGGGCCAGGTCTTCACCCTGCCCGGCCCCACCGGCGAGACCAACCGCTACCGCTTGCTGCCGCGCGGCGCGCTGTGGGCGTGCGCCAAGACCAGCCTGGGGATGCTGCACCAGGTGGCCGCGGCACTGGCCAGCGGCAACACCTGCTGGCTGAGCCCGTCGGCGCTGGGCGGCGGCGCCATGACGCGGCTGCTGGAGGCGCTGCCCGCCGCCGTTCAGGCGCGGGTGCGCGTGCGCCACGCCGACGAGGTTCTGGCCGACCCGTCCTGGAGCTGCGCGCTACTTGAAGGCGACGCCGACGAACTGCAGTTGCAGGCGGCGCGACTGGCGCCGCGCGACGGAGCCATCGTGCGCCTGGAAAGCCTCAGCTGCGCGCAACTGGCCAGCGGTACAACCTATGACCTCAGCGCCCTGATGCACGAACAAAGCATCAGTACCAACACCGCCGCAGCCGGCGGCAACGCGCAGCTGATGACAATGGGGTGATGGCCTGGCAGGCGAACGCGGCGGCGACCTCAAGTCGCTTCTTCGGCCACGCTGCCAAGGTCTGCGGCGAGATGCCGGAATTGCTCCAGCGCGGCTTGCAGGTCTTCCTCAATCTCTTGGGCGATGACACCCGGTGCGGGCAGCTTATTCCACCGTCACGCTCTTGGCCAGGTTGCGCGGCTTGTCGACGTCGGTGCCGCGCGCGCAGGCGGTGTGATAGGCCAGCAGCTGCAGCGGCACGACGTGCAGCATCGGTGACAGCGCGCCGTAATGCTCGGGCATGCGGATGACGTGCAGGCCCTCGCCACTTTCGATGTGGCTGTCGGCGTCGGCCAGAACGTAGAGCACGCCGCCGCGGGCGCGCACCTCGTGCATGTTGCTCTTGAGCTTTTCCAGCAGCGCGTCGTTGGGCGCCACCGTCACCACCGGCATGGCGCTGGTGACCAGCGCCAGCGGGCCGTGTTTGAGCTCGCCGGCCGGGTAAGCCTCGGCGTGGATGTAGCTGATTTCCTTGAGCTTGAGCGCGCCTTCCAGCGCAATCGGGTAGTGCAGGCCGCGGCCCAGGAACAGGGCGTTTTCCTTGGCGGCAAAGTCGCTCGCCCAGGCGATGATTTGCGGCTCCAGCGCCAGCACGGCTTGCAAGGCGGCGGGCAGATGGCGCATGGCGCTGATGTGGCGCGCCTCTTCTTCTGCCGACAACAGGCCGCGTGACTGCGCCAACGCCAAGGTCAGCAGGAACAAGCCGGCCAACTGCGCCGTGAACGCTTTGGTGGAGGCCACACCGAACAACTCGCCGGCGCGGGTGATGTAAGCCAGCTCGCACTCGCGCACCATGGCGCTGGTGGCCACGTTGCAGATGGTCAGTGAGTGCGTCATGCCTAAAGATTGCGCGTGGCGCAGCGCGGCCAGCGTGTCGGCGGTTTCACCACTCTGGGTGATGGTGACGACAAGGGTGCGCGGGTTGGGCACCGAGTCGCGGTAGCGGTATTCACTGGCCACTTCCACCTGCGTCGGAATTTTGGCGATGCTCTCGAGCCAGTACTTGGCGGCGCAGCCGCTGTAGTAGCTGGTGCCGCAGGCCAGGATCAACACCGAGTCAATGTCCTTGAACACCCGCGCGGCGCTGGCGCCTGAGCCGTCAAACAACTCTGGGCTAATGCTGTCGACACCTTGCAGCGTGTCGGCAATGGCGCGCGGCTGCTCAAAAATTTCTTTTTGCATGTAGTGGCGGTACGGTCCCAGCTCGGCCGCGCCGCTGTGCGCGTGCACGGTCTTGTCGCGCCGCTGGGCGGCGCTAAGCGGCTTAAACGCCCGGTCAAGCAGCCAGTAGCGGCCCAGCTGCAGGTCGGCGACGTCGCCCTCTTCGAGGTAGACGATTTGGTCGGTGACACCGGCCAGCGCCATGGCGTCGCTGGCCAGGTAATGCGACTGGTCGTCGGCACCGACACCCAGAATCAGCGGCGAGCCGGCGCGCGCGCCAATCAGGCGGTGCGGCTCGTCTTTACAGAACACGGCAATGGCGAAAGCCCCACGCAGCGAGCCAATGGCCGCCTTGACGGCGTCGAGCAGATCGCCGTCGTACAGACTGTCGATCAGGTGGGCGATCACTTCGGTGTCAGTCTGGCTCTGAAACACGTAGCCCTTGGCCTGCAGCGCGGCGCGCAGCGCGTCGTGGTTTTCAATGATGCCGTTATGCACCAGCGCGACCCGCCCGGGTTTGGCGTAAGCATCCGCCCCCGGGCCATGGCTGAAGTGCGGGTGGGCGTTGTGCACCGCCGGCGCGCCGTGCGTGGCCCAGCGCGTGTGGGCGATGCCGGTGCTGCCTTGCAGATGGGTGTTGGCGATCTGCTCGATCAGCTCCGACACGCGCGCCGTACTGCGCGCGCGTTGCAGACCGTCGGCGTAGACCGCCACGCCGCACGAGTCGTAGCCGCGATACTCCAGCCGCGCCAGACCCTGAACCAAAATGGGAACGATATTTTGCTGGGCGACGGCGCCGACGATGCCACACATAAACTGAGCTCCGGTAAAAAAGGTGTCGGATCGTAAGGGCCTAGAAATTTAATTTGTTGTCTTTTTTGTATCTATTTTGAAATAACATTTCATAAATTGATTTCAATAAAATAATTTTTCAAAATATTTAATAAAACGAATGAAAACATCACTCTCATTGCGGCATTTTTTGCTGGCACTGGCCGTCGTGGCGGTCTGGGGCAGCAACTTTGTCGTCATCAAGCTGGCGCTGGGGCGGATGCCGCCGTTGCTGTTTGCCACGCTGCGCTTTGCCATGGTGGTACTGCCGCTGGTGTTCTTTTTGCCGCGCCCGCAAGTGCCGTGGCGCAACCTGGCGGGTTACGGCTTGCTCATCGGCGTCGGCCAATTTGGCTTGCTGTTCGTCGCCATGAACGGGCACATTTCGCCAGGGCTGGCGTCGCTGGTGATTCAGGTGCAGGTGTTTTTCACCATCGGCCTGGCGATGGCGCTGGCCGGCGAGGGCCTGCAGCGCGTGCAGTGGCTGGCGTTGGGTCTGGGTGCGGCGGGGCTGGGCGTCATCGTCGCGCATACCGACGGCAGCACCACGTTGCTGGGCCTGGGGCTGATTCTGCTGGCGGCGTTGGCCTGGGCCGGCGGCAACCTGGTCAGCCGCGCCGCCGGGCACATCAACATGGTCGCCTACGTGGTCTGGTCGGCGCTGTTTGCCGTACCACCGCTGTTCGCCCTGTCGCTGTGGGTCGAAGGCTGGGAGGCACTACTGCGCGGCGTGCAAGGCGCCGACCTGGCAACTTGGGCTGCGGTGGCGTGGCAGGCCTGGGGCAATTCAATCTTTGGCTACGCCGCCTGGGGCTGGCTGTTGGCGCGCTACAGCGCCGCCACCATCACGCCGATGGCCTTGCTGGTGCCGGTGTTTGGCATGACCAGTTCGGCCTGGTGGCTGGGCGAGCCGCTGCCGCTGTGGAAGCTCGGTGCGGCCGCGCTGGTACTCTCCGGCCTGGCGCTGAACCTGCTGTGGCCGTGGTGGCGGCGGCGCCGCGGGTTTTAAGAAAAATTGCCTTCTAGCCCCTTATAAATAAGCGCGTATAGCTATTATTTTTATATATCCACGATGAACCCTGTCGCCCTTGATAGCACCGACCTGCAATTGCTGCGCCAGTTGCAGGAAGACGCCTCGCTGTCCAACCAGGCGCTGTCCGAGCGCGTGCACGTGTCGCCGCCGACCTGCCTGCGCCGCGTCAACCGGCTCAAACAGGCCGGACTGATCGAGCGGCAGATTGCCATCCTGAGCGTCGACCAGGTCGCCCGCGTCGTCGGCCACGGCTTGTGTGCGGTGGTCGAGATCACGCTGGACCGCCAAGATCAGACGGCACTGGAAGCGTTTGAGAAAAAGGTCGCGTCAGAAGATGCGGTGCAGCAGTGCTACCGCGTCTCACCCGGGCCAGACTTCGTGCTGATCGTCCACGCCGCCGACATGCGCGACTACCTGGCGCTCAGCCAACGCCTGTTCACCACCGACGCCAACGTACGCAACGTGAAGAGCTTTTTCAGCATCCAGCGCAGCAAGTTTGGCGCGTGCCTGCCGCTGCCGGACAAGGCGTAGCCCAAAGCGACATCCTGCCCTAAGCCAGCGGCAAGGTCAGCGACACGCAGCAGCCCTCGCCCGGTAGGCCCGTGATGTCGATCGCACCATTCAGCCGCGTCATGATCTTGCGGCACGCCACCAAGCCCAGGCCCAGACCGGGATAGTCGCGCGCCGGGTGCAGCTTGCCAAACGCCTTGAACAGCGCAGCGGCCTGTGCCACCTCAAAGCCAACGCCGTGGTCGCGCACGCTGATCTGGCAACGCCCGCCGTGCAGCGCGCGCCAAGTCAACTCGATCGGCACGGCCTGCGGCATGTGCGCCATGGGTGACGCGCCGCCAGACAGACTGAACTTCACGGCGTTGTCAAAGACCTGCTCGAGCACCTGCCGCAACAGCGCGGCGTCAGCGCGCACCGCTGGCACAGCGTTGGCGAGTTGCCATTGCATCGTCTGCTGTGGATACCTTGCAGCGACCTGCGCTGCGACTTCAACAGCCAGCGCACCCACATCCACCGCCTGCACGTCCGGCGGCTGCAAGCCCAGGCGCGACAGCGCCGTCAAGCCGTCAAGTTGGCGCGTGAGCAACTGCGCCGAGCGCTGGATGGTCGCCAGGTGCCCGGCCACCTCAGTCGGCATGTCGAGCCAATCTTCGGCAATGACCTGAGCAAACGCGTCGATGTGGCGCAGCGGCGCACGCAGGTCGTGCGAGACGGCATAGGTGAAGTCTTGTAGCTCGGCGCGCGCAGCGTCAAGTTGGCGCTGCAACGCTTGCAGAGCGGCTTCCGATGCGGCGTTATCTGGCATTGGGCTTTTGTCTTGCAACACCTGCGCGTTCCGCACGGTTATTTCTTTGCGTCAACCTTTTTGCTCGGCCGCTTCCAGTTGGCGATGCTGACCTGACGCGCGCGCGCCACCGTCAGCGCCAGCGCCGGCGTGTCCTTGGTGAGCGTCGAGCCACCGCCCACCGTGCCGCCCGCGCCGACGGTCAGGGGCGCAATCAACACACAGTTGCTGCCGATATGCACGTCGGCCTCGATCACGGTGCGGTGCTTGTTGGCGCCGTCGTAGTTGGCGGTGATCGACCCGGCACCGTAGTTCACCCGCTCGCCCACCGTGGCGTCGCCCAGGTACGCCAGGTGGTTGGCCTTGGCGCCCTTGGCCAGGGTCGAATTTTTGACCTCGACGAAATTGCCGATGTGTACCTCGGCGCCGAGCCGTGCACCCGGGCGCAGCCGGGCAAACGGGCCGATCAACGCACCGGCGCCGATCTCGATGGCGTCCTTACCGCCGGGCGCGCCGCCTTCGATGTGGGTAAACGGGTGAATCACCGCGCCGGCGGCAATCTGCACGTTTTTGATGAAGCAGTTTGGCCCCACGGTCACGCCTTCGCCCAGGCTGACCTGGCCCTCAAAGACACAGTTGACGTCGATCGACACGTCTTGCGCGCAGGTCAGCGTTCCGCGCACATCCAGCCGCGCCGGGTCGGACAGGCGCACGCCTTGCTCCATTAATTGCAGCGCGACACGCTGCTGGTAGGCGCGCTCAAGGTCGGCCAGTTGCACGGGGCTATTGACGCCGGCGACCTGCACCGCGTCCGCAATCTTGTGCGCCACCACCGGCACACCGTCGGCAACGGCAAATTTGACGACGTCGGTCAGGTAGTACTCGCCTTGCGCGTTCTTGTTGTCCAGCCGCGTCAGCCAGCGCTTGAGCTGCCGCGCCGGCACGGCCATGATGCCGCTGTAGACCTCGGTGATCTTGCGCTGCTCGAAAGTAGCGTCTTTTTGCTCGACGATCGCCTGCACCGCGTCACCGGCGCGCACGATGCGCCCGTAGCCCGTGGGGTCGGCGAAGTCGATCGTCAGCAGCGCCAGTTTGTCGCCGGAACACGCCGTGATGAGCTGCGTCAAGGTATCGGCCTGCGTCAGCGGCACGTCGCCCGAGAGCACTACGACAATGCCGTCGTCGCGCAGCACCGGAACCGCCTGTTGTACCGCGTGCCCAGTGCCCAATTGCGGCTCCTGGCGCACAAATTTCAAGTCAAATTGGTCTCTGGCCCCCGTGTTACCTGCCAGAGCAGCTTCTACTTCAGTAGCGCCGTGGCCGGTGATCACGGTCACTTGGCGCGCCCGCAGCGCCGTCGCCGTGTCGACCACGTGCTGCAGCAGCGCGCGCCCGGCCAACAGGTGCAACACTTTGGGGCGCTTGCTTTTCATGCGCGTGCCCTTGCCGGCGGCCATGATGACCACGTCCAGCGGTGCGTCGGTAAAAAGTGTTTGCGATACGGCCATGCCATCCTCCGAGGTGAACCCAATGTTGTTGCCTTGCATTATCCGTGGGCCGACGGCGTATGCTGCGCGTTACACGGTGCACGCCAGCAACGCCCAACCTAACCAGCCCAAGACCCATGGCCATCAGCGTTTTTGATCTCTTCAAGGTGGGCATTGGCCCGAGCAGCTCGCACACCGTCGGGCCGATGCGCGCTGCGCGCTTGTTTGCGCTGGCGCTGCAGCGCGAGGGCTTGCTGACGCACACGGCCAGCATCACCTGCGAACTTTATGGTTCGCTCGGCGCCACCGGCAAGGGCCACGGCTCGGACGTGGCGGTGCTGCTCGGGCTGATGGGCCACGCACCCGACACGGTCGACGTCGACGCCATCCCCGGTCTGATCGCCCACGTGCGCGCGACGCACCGACTGTGCGTGCTGAGCGCCCAAGAGATCGGCTTTGTCGAGCGAGAGCACCTGCTGCTGTACCGCCGCGAGGCGCTCGCCGAGCACCCCAACGGCATGAAGTTCAGCGCCGTCGACGCGCACGGGCAAGCGCTGCGAGAGGCCACCTACCTCAGCGTCGGCGGCGGCTTTGTGGTCACCGTCGGCAGCACCAACGACGCCGTTCTGACCGATTATCAAAAAGTCCCCTACCCATTTTCTACCGGAGCTGAGCTGCTCTCGCTTTGCGAGCAAACGGGACTCGCCGTCGACGCGCTGATGTGGGCCAACGAGCGCACCTGGCGCAGCGACGCAGACATCCGTGCAGGCCTGGACGCCATCTGGCAGACGATGCGCGCCTGCGTGCAACGCGGCCTGAAAAGCACCGGCACGCTGCCCGGGCCCTACCACGTGCAACGGCGCGCGCCGCTGCTGGCCGCGCAGCTGCGCGAGCGCGCCGAACGCGCGTTGGCCGACCCCTTGAGCGTGCTCGACTGGGTCAACGTCTACGCCTTTGCCGTCAACGAGGAAAACGCCGCCGGTGGCCGCGTCGTCACTGCGCCGACCAACGGCGCCGCCGGTGTCATTCCCGCGGTGCTGCACTACTGCGACCGCTTCGTCGCGCCGCTGCACGGCCATGACCACTCGGCGGGTGCGCAGCGCGACGTCGAAAAATTCCTCATGACCGCCGCCGCGATCGGCATCCTCTACAAACTCAACGCCTCGATCAGCGGCGCCGAGGTCGGCTGCCAGGGCGAAGTGGGCGTGGCCTGTTCGATGGCCGCTGCCGGACTGGCCGCCGTCCTGGGCGCGACGCCGGCGCAAATCGAAAACGCCGCCGAAATCGGCATGGAACACAACCTGGGCCTGACCTGCGATCCGGTTGGCGGCCTGGTTCAGGTGCCATGCATTGAGCGCAACGCGATGGGTGCGGTCAAGGCCATCAACGCCGCGCGCATGGCGCTGCAAGGCGACGGCCACCACGTGGTCTCGCTCGACAAGGTCATCAAGACCATGCGCGAAACCGGTGCCGACATGAAGACCAAATACAAGGAAACCGCGCGCGGCGGGCTGGCGGTGAATATCGTGGAGTGCTGACAGCGCCGTCAATCGGCCAGCAGACTCTTGAGGTCTTTCAGCAACAAAAACAAGTGATAGGGATCAGACGGACTCGGCTGGGCGACACGCCGGGCGCGACACTGCCAACCGCCAGGCTGTAAAAGTCGATCACGACGCCCGCATCGAGCAAAAATTCACTCACGTTCTTGTGGCATGCGCGAGCCGCCTCTTGCAATAACAGCTTGACGGAACTGCTGGCACGCACGTCAACGCGTTCGGATTTGGCGTTGTTCGAGGTCGGCATGATGGCTTTGAATTGCGTCTTTCACCCATCGTAGCGTCCGGATGATGTCCTGAAAAGCAGTTCATTCACACCGGCCAGACAACGCCATGGTCGTTGAGGATCGCGTCCATCGGCAAATCGTGCGGCTCGGGCTCGAAGTCGGGCAGGAAGTCGGTGGCAAAACCCAGGCCGACGGTGAAAGGGCGCGGCGACAAATTGGCCAGCATGCGGTCGTAAAAACCGCCGCCGTAGCCCAACCGGTAGCCGCCCGGCGCGTAGCCGACGCAAGCGACGAACAGCAGCGTCGGCGTGATCACTTCGGTGTCCTTGGGCTTGGGAATGCCGTAGGCGTCGTCTTCCATCGGGCAGCCCGGGTACCAGGCGTGAAAGGTCATGCTCTTGTGCACCTTGTCGACCACCGGCAGGCCGATCTTGCGCAACTGCGGGCGCTCGACGAGTTCACCGTCTTCCTTCCATCGGTGCAGCGCGGGTAGCGGGTCAAATTCACCTTTGATCGGCCAGTAGGCACCAATCACAGCCTCGGGTCGCCCGACCAGCCAGATGCGCATCACCTGGCGCAACGCGGCGTTGCGCCGCTCGCGGTCGGGCAGGTGTAGGCGTTGCTCGATCAGTCGTTGGCGCAGGACTTTTTTTTCACGCTCGCGTTGTTCGTCAGAGTTATTCATAATCCCTCTATGCGGTTCAAGTTGATTTTGACATCGATTGGTCTTTGCGCCGCCCTGCTGGCGCCGGGTCTGCGCGCGCAGGCGCCGTCCGACGCGGTCATCATCGAGATGCAGCAGGCCTACCAGCGCGGCGACCGCCAGCGCCTGAGGGCGCTGCTGCCACAGGCGCAAGGCCACGTGTTGACGCCCTGGGCGGCGTATTGGGAGCTCAGCGCCCGCCTCAAAGAAGCCAGCGCCGACGAAGTGCAGGCGTTCTTCACGCAATTCGCCGGCAGCTACCAGGAAGATCGCTTGCGCAACGACTGGTTGCTGCTGCTCGGCCAGCGCCAGGACTGGGCCAGTTTTGCGGCGGTGGCCAACGACTTTCGCATGAACGACGACCGCGACGTGCGTTGCTACACGCTGGCCATGGAACAGACGCTGGCGCATCTGGACATGGCCGACGAGGTCAAGGCGCAGTGGCTGGCACAAAAAGGCTTGGGCGACGGCTGCACGCTGGCGGCGCGGCTGCATCGGGCCGCCGGCAAACTCGGCGACGCCGACGTCTGGCACAAGGCCCGCCTGTTGCTGGAGGCACGGCAGTGGCGCGCCACGCGCGACGCCGTGGCCATGGTCGCGCCACACGCCGACAAGGACTTGGCGCTGGCGCTCAACACGCCGTCGCGCTTTGTCTTGCAAACACCACCGTCAAACCAGCGCCAGACGCAAGAGCTGGTGGTGCTGGCGCTGACGCGCTGGGCCGGCGACGATGCCGACAGCGCCGCGCAGGCGCTGCAAACGCGCTGGGCCAAACACCTCAGCGCGGCGCAGCGCGCCTGGGCCTGGGGCGCCATTGGCAAGCAGGCGGCGCAAAAACTCGCCAACGCCGCAACCGACTACTTTGCCAACGCCCCGGCCAGCGCCATGAGCGACGAGCACCTGGCCTGGCGCGCCCGCGCCAACCTGCGCCAACAGCGCTGGGCTGACGTACTGCAAGCCATCGACGCCATGACGCCAGACGCCAGCGGCGAGGCGACCTGGGTTTACTGGCGCGCCCGCGCGCTGCAGGCAACCGACGCCAGCGTCGCCGGGCAGTTGCAGGCCAGCGCCCTGCTGCAAAGCATCGCCGGCGTGCGCGGCTTTTACCCGATGCTGGCGCAAGAGGCCTTGGGCTTGCCGATCGTGCCGCCGCCCGAACCGGCGGCGCTGACCGCCGAAGAAAAAGCCGCCGCCGCCAACAACCCCGGTCTGCAACGCGCCCTCGCCGCCATCGCCCTGGGGCTGCGCAGCGAGGGCGTGCGCGAATGGAACTACACCACCAATCTGCACGCGCCCGGCGGCATGAACGACCGCCAGCTGCTCGCCGCCGCTGACCTGGCCTGCCAGGCCGCCGTGTGGGACCGCTGCATCAACACCAGCGAGCGCACGCGCGACGAAATCGACCTGACACAGCGCTTTCCAATGCCGCACCACGACGCGGTCATCGAGCGCAGCCGCGCCATCGGCCTGGACCCGGCGTACGTCTACGGCCTGATCCGCCAAGAGAGCCGCTTCGTCACCGACGCGCGCTCGGGCGTCGGCGCCGCCGGCCTGATGCAGGTGATGCCCGGCACGGCGCGCTGGACGGCCAAACGCATCGGACTGAGCGACTTCAAAACAAGCCAATTGGGCGAGCGCGACACCAACATCGCCATCGGCACCGGTTACCTCAAGCTGGTGCTTGACGACTTTGCCGGCTCAATGCCGCTGGCCACCGCCGCCTACAACGCCGGCCCCAGCCGCTCGCGCCATTGGCGCGGGGCCAGCGGCGCGCCCACGCTGGAGGCCGCCATCTGGGCCGAGACCATTCCGTTCAACGAAACGCGCGACTACGTCAAGAAAGTGCTGGCCAACACGACCATCTACGCGGCCATGATCACTGGCCAGACGCAGTCGCTGAAAGAGCGCCTGGGTCAGGTTGGCCCGCGCGACGCGGCCAGCCCTGAGAACCGGGACCTTCCATGATCAAACTCGTCATTGGCAACAAAAATTATTCGTCGTGGTCGATGCGGCCGTGGGTGCTGCTGACGCAGGCCGGCATCGCCTTTGAAGAGGTGATGCTGCGCTTTGACGGTTTTGGCCCGCGCTCCAAGTTCAAGACGGCATTGCGAAAAATCTCTCCCACCGGCAAGGTGCCGCTGTTGATCGACGGTGGCTTGACCGTCTGGGACACGCTGGCGATTGCCGAGTACGTCGCCGAATCCTTCCCCGAATGCGAACTATGGCCGCACGACAAAGCGCTGCGCGCCCGCGCGCGCAGCGTCTGCGCCGAGATGCACAGCGGCTTTGGCGCGCTGCGCGGCGCGTGCCCGATGAACATCGAAGCACGCCTGGCCAGCGCCGGCGCCTTGATCTGGCGCGACAACGCCGGCGTGCGTGCCGACGTGCAGCGGCTCATTGAACTGTGGCGCGACGGCCTCAAGGCCAGCGGCGGGCCGCTGCTGTTTGGCAACTTCAGCGTCGCCGACGCCTACTTCGCACCGATCTGCACGCGCCTGCGCAGCTACGCGCTGCCATTGCCCGACGACGTCGACGCCTACGTGGCGCGCGTGCTCAAGCTGCGTGGCGTCAAGGCCTGGGTTGACGGCGCGCGCGCCGAGCACGACTTTCTCGACTTTGAAGAGCCGTACCGGCTGCGCCGCTGACATGCAAGTGCACCTGGTCGGCGGCGCGGTGCGCGACGCCTTGCTCGGCCAGCGCGTCAGCGACCGCGACTGGGTGGTGGTCGGCGCCACACCGGCGCAGATGCTGGCGCAAGGCTTCACCCCGGTGGGCAAGGATTTCCCGGTGTTCCTGCATCCGCAAACGCACGAGGAATACGCCTTGGCGCGCACCGAGCGCAAGACCGGCCCCGGCTACCACGGCTTTGCCGTCCACGCCGCCCCCGACGTGACGCTGCAAGACGATTTGGCACGCCGTGACATTACTATCAATGCAATAGCTAGCAGCGCTTTATCCACCTGGTCTGACGGCCAATTTGACGTAAAAAACCTGATCGACCCGTACGGCGGCGTGGCAGACTTGCGGGCCAAGCGGTTTCGCCACGTCAGCCCGGCCTTTCGCGAAGACCCGGTGCGCATTCTGCGCGTGGCGCGGTTTGCCGCGCGCTGGCCAGACTTCACCGTTGCCCCCGAAACGCTGGCGCTGATGCGCGCGATGGTCGCCAGTGGCGAAGTCGACCATCTGGTGCCCGAGCGCGTCTGGCAAGAACTGTCCCGCGGGCTGCTGGAGCAGCAGCCGTCGCGCATGCTCGCCGTGCTGCGCGACTGTGGTGCGCTGGCGCGCCTGTTGCCCGAGGTCGACCGCCTGTGGGGCGTGGCGCAGCGCGCCGACTACCACCCCGAGGTCGACACCGGCATACACGTCATGATGGTGCTCGACATGAGCGCGCAGTTGCAGGCGCCGCTGCCGGTGCGCTTTGCCTGCCTGGGCCACGACCTGGGCAAGGGCAACACACCCGCCGACGTGCTGCCGCGCCACCTCGGCCACGAAGAGCGCAGCGCCAAATTGCTGCGGGGGCTGTGCGAGCGCCTGCGCGTACCAGTTGACTGCCGCAAGCTGGCCTTTGTTACGGCGCGCGAGCACAGCAACATTCACCGCAGCGGCGACTTCGGCGCTGGCGCGCTGGTGCGCCTGCTTGAGCGCTGCGACGCGCTGCGTCAACCCCAGCGCTTTGCCGACATCCTGCTGGCCTGCGAGTGCGACGCGCGCGGCCGCCTGGGCTTTGCCGACGCGCCCTACCCGCAGCGCCAGAAGCTGCTCGCCGCACTCGCGGCAGGCTCAGCGATTGATACAACAAAAATAGCTGGTGAGGCAATCAATACGGGGGCCAGCGGCCAAAAAATCGGCGAACTAATGCACCAGGCGCGGGTTGCCGCGGTGGCCCGGGCGCTGCACTTGCCGGCTTGAACATTGGCGGCCGTAACGGGCACAGCGCGCTCACACCGGTGCAGCCGAATACGTTTGTGACGACACGCGGTCGCTGTTGAACCAGGCGGGCGCTGCACTGCGTTATGCTTGGGCGCCATGGCCAATCTGCTCATCATCGAAGACGACGAACTGCTGCGCGATGGCCTGAGCGCACAGCTGGCGCAGGCCGGTCACGCAGTCAGCGTGGCGGCCAGCGGCGAAGCCGGCCAGGCGCTGCTGCAGGCGCAGCGATTTGACGGCATCGTGCTCGACCTGGGCTTGCCCGGCATCAGCGGCATGGACGTGCTGCACTGGGTGCGCAAGCGCCTGCCGGCGCTGCCGGTGCTGATTTTGACCGCACGCGACGGCACCGAAGACCGTGTGCAGGGCCTCAACGCCGGCGCCGACGACTACCTCACCAAACCGTTCGACATGGCCGAGCTGCAAGCCCGGCTGGGCGCCCTGCTGCGGCGCGCCCGACTGCCGGCGTTTGGCGGCAGCCTGGAGCTGGCCAGCAGCGGGGCGCGCCGCCTGCGCGTCGACGCCATGTTGCCGCAGGCCTGGCTCGGTGACGAAGCGCTGGAGCTGACGCAGCGCGAATGGGCGTTGCTAACGCTGCTGGTGACGCAAGCCGGACGCGTGGTCAGCCGCGAAGACGTGCTGGAGACTTGGGGCGTCGAGCCCGGTGACGGCAGCTTGGGTGCCACCGGCCTGGCGTCGAACGCGCTGGAGGTCTACATCCACCGCTTGCGCCGCAAACTGACTGACTCCGGGCTCAACATCCGCAACGTGCGGGGCCTGGGCTACATGCTCGAAACCACCGCGCCATGAACGCGCCCGGCCAGGGCTTGTCGCTGCGCCGCCAGTTGCTGCTGTGGCTGCTGCTGCCGCAGCTGGTGCTGTTTCTGGTGGGCGGTGCGCTGGCCTACCGCATTGCTTTGAGCTACGCCGAAAAGGCCATCGACCAGTCGCTGACACAACAGGTGCGCGCGCTGGCGCGCCAGGTCAAGCCGATCGGCTCGGGGCTGTTGATCGACTTTCCGCGCGCCGCGCAAGACATCATCGAGCAAGACCCCAACGACCGCGTCAGCTACATGGTGTCGTCGCCGCCGGGCCGCTTTCTGCTGGGCAACGGCCGCCTGCCCGACCCGGCGCCGACGCTGCCCGAGGCGACACCGCAAACGCTGCTGTACGACGCCCAGGTCGACGGCAAGCCGATGCGCGTGGCGCTGCTCGAGCTGGACTACGGCGAGCCCGGTGCGCCGCAACGCCTGCGCGTGCAGGTGGCCAAAAGCCTGGTGATGCAAGAGCGCCTGACGCGCGAGCTGATCGTCGACGTGCTGGTGCCGTTGTTGCTTCTGGGCGCGCTGCTCAGCCTGCTGGTCTACAGCGGCGTTTCGCGCGGCCTGCAACCACTCAAGCGGCTCCAGGCGCAGCTGGGTAACCGCAGCGACGCCGCGCCGTCAGCGCTGTCGCCGATCGAGCTGACGCAGGCGCCGCAAGAGGTGCACGCGCTGGCGCAGGCGGTCAACGACTTGTTGGCGGCCGTGCGCCGCAGCCTGAGCCAGGAGAAACGCTTCCTCAACGACGCGGCGCACCAGTTGCGCACACCGCTGGCCGGCCTGATCAGCCAGACCGAGCTGGCCTTGAGCGAACCCGACGCGCAGGCGCTGCGCGCACGCCTGACCAAGGTGCTGTCTGGCGCCCAGCGCAGCGCGCACCTGGTGCACCAATTGCTGGCGCTGGCGCGCAACGAGGGCGAGATGGAGGTGCAGCGACTCGACGTGGCGGCGCTGGCGCGCGAAGTGGCGCGCGAGTGGACGCCGCGAGATCGGAAGAGCAGCGTCGACCTGGGCTACGACGGGGTGGCGGCGGCCTGGCTGCTGGGCGCGCCGCTGCTGCTGCGCGAGGCGCTCAACAACCTGATCGACAACGCCCTGACCTACGCCGGCAGCGGTTGCGAAGTGACGGTGCGCGTGCAGGCCACGGCCGCCGAAGTGACGCTGGCCGTCAGCGACAACGGCGCCGGCGTGCCAGCGGCGGCGTTGCCGCACCTGTTTGAGCGCTTTTGGCGCGGCAGCGACCAGCCCGGTGGCTGCGGCCTGGGGCTGGCCATCGTCGCCGAGATCGCCCAGCGCCATCATGGCAGCGTCAGCGCCGCGGCGAACACCCCGCACGGGTTGCGCGTGCTGCTGCATTTGCCGGCCCCGGCCGGGGCCTAAA
>JBBIGT010000022.1:0-22948 GCA_037447395.1 Comamonadaceae bacterium
GCTGCAGCACCACCGAGACGTTGAGCTTGCGCGCAAACTTGCGCTCGAGCACTTCAGCGGTTTGCGCCAGCGCCGCACCGTCAATGGGAAAAGCGCTATAGACCACAGCGTCGGACGTGCCACCCTGGGCATTGACCAAAGCGCGAAACTGCGCCACCACTTCCGGCACAAAAGCCAGTCGGTTGTTGGCAATGACGGTGCGCAGGAAGTTTTGCGCCCGCGCATCCAGCGGCGCCTGGACGACACCCGCGATGACGGCATACACCTGTTCGGCGCTGGCCTGTGGGCTGTCGGCAAATTGCAGCAAGTGCGGCTGGGCAGCAACGCAGGCAAGCTCATCGAGCCAGCCCAGCGCAGCCTTGGCGTCTGACGCAAAGGCTTTGAACAGCGCCTCGGCGTAGGGACGGGCGATAGTGGCAAGTTCGGCCATGGCGTTCTCTCAGAGCTCGGTCTTCAGGCGGCCCAACAAGTCGGCATGGACGCCGGCGTTGACTTCCTTGCGGAGAATCTGCTCGGCACCCTTGACGGCCAGCGCAGCAACTTGCTCGCGCAGCGCTTCACGCGCCTTGACGGCTTGCTGCTCGGCTTCAGCTTTGGCGGCGGCGACGATCTTGACGCCTTCTTCACTGGCCTTGGCCTTGGCTTCTTCGATGATGGTCAGGGCGCGACGTTCAGCGTCAGCCAGGCGGCCAGCGGTTTCGGTGCGTGACTTGGCCAGCTCGGACTCGACCCGCTGATTGGCGGACGACAGCTCGGCGCGCGCCTTGTCGGCTGCGGCCAGTCCATCGGCGATTTTCTGCGCGCGCTCATCCAGCGCCTTGGCAATCGGTGGCCATACGAACTTCATCGTAAAGATCACCAACAGGAAGAACACCGCCATCTGCGCGAAGAATGTTGCGTTAATACTCACAACAAAACCTCTTCTGTTTACAGTAAAAGGTGAAGCGACTTACTTCAGCACGAACGGGTTGGCAAAGGCGAACATCATCGCGATACCGACACCAATCAGGAACGCGGCGTCGATCAGACCAGCCAACAGGAACATCTTGGTTTGCAGTTCGTTCATCAACTCGGGTTGACGTGCCGCCGCTTCGAGGTATTTGCTACCCATGACGCCAATACCGATACAAGCACCGATGGCGCCCAGACCAATGATCAAACCAGCGGCCAGTGCCACAAAACCGAGAACGTTTTCCATTAAAGAACTCCTATGGATTTAAGTTGAAAAGAAAAAAACGACTGACAAACCAAAAACTTAGTGGTGATCGTGCGCCTGACCTACATAAACCAGCGTCAACATCATAAAAATGAACGCCTGCAAGGCAACGATCAAGATGTGAAAGATGGCCCAGCCGGTGCCAGCCAGCACATGACCAAACCACAGGGCGATGCCGGTGGCTGAACCAAACCCGACCGCACCCATCAGCGCGATCAACATGAACAGCAGTTCACCGGCGTACATGTTGCCGAACAACCGCATGCCGTGTGACACCGTCTTGGCGGTGAACTCGATCATTTGCATGGCAAAGTTCAGCACCCCCAGAATGAGCGCCAACAGCGGGTTCTTGCTGGTACCAAACGGCGCCGTAACAAGCTCGTGCGCCCAGCCACCTGCGCCCTTGATCTTGACGTTGTAGTACAGGCAAACCAGCAACACCGACGACGACATGGCTAGCGTGGTGGAGAGGTCGGCCGTCGGTACGACACGCATGTAGGCATGATGCTCATCGCCACCCATGGCACCAAAAATTGCTTGCCAGCCCAACGGAATCAAATCGACTGGCAGAAAGTCCATCGAATTGAGCAGAAAAACCCAGACGAACACCGTCAGCGCCAGCGGGCCGACAAATTTGCGCGACTCGGCGTTGTGGATGATGCCCTTGGCTTGCGTGTCAACCATTTCCAGCAGAATTTCAACCGCCGCCTGCATACGCCCGGGCACGCCCGCAGTGACCGATTTGGCCACGCGCCACATGACAAACAAGCCCAGCACACCCAGCAGTACCGCCCAGAAAATGGAGTCCAAGTTGAACACCGACATGTCAATCACGCCCGATTGCTTGGACGTTTGCAGGTGGGTCAAGTGGTGACCAATGTACTCACCCGCAGTGGGGCCGTGTTGTACAGCGTGTTCTTCAGCAGCCATCAGATACTCTTGTGAATCAGTTACTTTGCTTTATCGCACTCACCTGCGCCGACCGACCCTTGCGTCGAAACGCCAGCGCCAGCCAATACACCTTGACGGTAACCAGCAGACCCACCAGCATTGCCGGCCAGCTCAAATCAGTTACCCAACGATGTGCCGCCATCAGCAAGCCCACCGTCATCACCATCTTGACCAGCTCCCACAAAAAGAAGCTCATCACCGCGGCGCCGACGTTCGCTTGCGCGAAACGGCTGGTCAAGCCCCGGGCAAAAATTGCCGCCGGAAAGACCACCGCCACCACACCCCAAACCAACGATCGGGCAGCCGCTCCACCAAAGAAGCCCCACGCCAACACCGACGCCAGTAAACCAACGATGATCTGACTCAGCACCACCCACCACGGAGAAAGTGGCGGGTTAGCGGCCTTGACTGCGGCAATCTGCGCGGGCGTCAGCGGGACAACAACCGCCTCGGTTTGCTCGAGATCGTCATCCTGAAAACCCGCTGGTGCGATTGTCGCCATTTACATTACGCTTACTTTACAGGCCGAGCCCAGTCAGTTCAGCCGACGATTATACGAAGAAGAAATCAGTAGAAAATTGACCCTTATCAACGATTGACACCGTCCCGTCATGCCCAGCAACTCAAAGCCAACACGCCCCGCCTCGCTCATCGACTACCCGTGCGCCTTTCCAATCAAAGTCATGGGCCTTGCCGATGCGCAACTGGCGCAGCAGATTGCCGCGATCGCCACGCGCTTTGACGCGGCCTTCGACGCGCAAAGCGTCGAGTTGCGCCCGAGCAAAGGCGGCACCTACCTGGGTGTGACGATCACCGTCACCGCCACCAGCCGCGAGCAGCTTGACGCGCTGTACCAAGCGCTGACCGCGCACCCGCTGGTGAAGGTCGTCCTTTGAAGCCCGAGACTGTGCCCGATGTAGACCGCTGGCGGTTGCCGCCCAAGGCCCTGGGACGCGCCGTAGCCTACGAGCCGACCTACCTGGCGATGCAAGCGTTCACCGCCGGGCGCACCGAAGAGACGCCAGATGAACTATGGATTTGCGAGCACAATGCGGTTTATACACAAGGGCTAGCTGGCAAGAAAGAACATATTTTTCAGCCGGGCGCGATCGCCGTGGTGCAGACCAACCGCGGCGGACAAGTCACGTACCACGGTCCCGGCCAAGTGGTGGCTTATCCGCTGCTTGACCTGAAACGGCGCGGCTACTTCGTCAAGGAATATGTCTACCGCATCGAGGAAGCGGTGATCCGCACGCTGCTGCACTTTGGCGTCACCGGCCACCGCGTCGCCGGCGCGCCGGGCATTTACGTGCGCCTCGATGACCCGGCCGGTCACGCCCGACTGGCGCAGCGGCCGCAACAGATCGTCAACGCAGCAGAAATGGGGCCAGCTCACCCACCGAAGGAGAGTCCGAATTTCGCCGGCCTGGGCAAGATCGCCGCGTTGGGCATCAAGGTCAGCCGCAACTGCAGCTACCACGGCGTGGCGCTGAACGTGGCAATGGACCTGGAACCCTACACGCGCATCAACCCGTGCGGCTACGCCGGGCTGCAAACGGTCGACCTTTCTACAATCGGCGTGAGCGTCGACTGGCAAGACGTGGCCGACGTTTTCAGCCGCAAGCTGGCCAGTTATCTGGCGCCCTGAATACGCCCCTGAAACCGCCCATCGCTTGCTGCCAACCGCTGAAGCAACTGGTTAACAACACCGCCCACGCCGCCCCGCGGCGACGCCACAACCCATGAACACACCCTCCGAATCCCCGACCGTGCGCGTTGCCCAAGCGCAGCCCGACTACGATCCGACGGCAAAACAAAAGTCGGCCGCCAAGCTCGCGCGCATCCCGGTGAAAGTGGTGCCGGGCGAGATTTTGCGCAAACCCGAGTGGATTCGCGTCAAGGCCGGCAGTCCCAGCACGCGCTTCTACGAAATCAAAGACATCCTGCGCACCAACAAGCTCGTCACCGTCTGTGAGGAGGCCAGTTGCCCCAACATTGGCGAATGTTTTGGCCACGGCACCGCCACCTTCATGATCATGGGCGACAAATGCACGCGGCGTTGCCCGTTTTGCGACGTCGGCCACGGCCGCCCCGACCCGCTGGACGTCAACGAGCCGGTCAACCTGGCCAACACCATCGCCCAGCTCAAACTCAAATACGTGGTGATCACCAGCGTCGACCGGGACGACCTGCGCGACGGCGGCGCCGGGCATTTTGTCGCGTGCATCGAGCAGATTCGTGCCAAGTCGCCGCAGACACAAATCGAGGTGCTGGTGCCCGACTTCCGCGGCCGCGACGACCGCGCGCTGGAAATTCTGAAGGCCGCGCCACCCGACGTGATGAACCACAACCTGGAAACCATTCCGCGCCTGTACAAAGAGGCACGCCCGGGCAGCGACTACCAGTTCAGCCTGAACCTGCTGAAGAAATTCAAGGCGCTGTTTCCCGACGTGCCAACCAAAAGTGGCCTAATGGTGGGCCTGGGTGAAACCGACGACGAAATTCTGGACGTGATGCGCGACATGCGCGCGCATGGCATCAACATGCTCACCATCGGCCAGTATTTGGCGCCGTCAACCGCGCACCTGACCGTCAAGCGCTACGTGCACCCCGACACCTTCAAGATGTTCGAAACAGAGGCGTACGCGATGGGCTTCAGCCACGCGGCGGTCGGCGCCATGGTGCGCTCCAGCTACCACGCCGACCAGCAGGCCGGCCAGGCCCTGGCCAGCATCGCGAAATGATTTTGTTTTAATAGCTACAAGCCCAATAAACACAAGGGCTACAGGCTAATTATGTCAAACATTCAGGGTCAATACCGACTTTGGCTGGACACCGCGTCGCTGGCGCAGCAAGCCGACCGCAACACCTACGCGCGCGCCCTGGAGCTGTACCGCAGTCAGCGCGTGTTGACGCTGGACATCACGCCGACGGACCAGCGCTGGCTGCTTGAAGGTCAGGTTCAGGGCACGCAACGCCGGCCCTACCAGGTCACCGTTGACCTGCAGCGCAGCGCCAATGGTCAGGTGACGCAGTGGAGCGGTGACTGCACCTGCCCAGTCGAAGTTGACTGCAAGCACGCGCTGGCGCTACTGATCAAGGCGGCGTACAAGGGCTGGCAGCTGCTCGGCGACGAACCGGCGGCGCACCCGGCGGCACCACCCAGCGCCGAGCAACTGACCGCGCGCGCCCGGGAAGCTGCAGCGCGCCAGCAAGCGGCGCAAGAGCTCGAGGCGGAGAACCAGATGCTGCGCTGGTTGGGCGACCTGGCGCGTAGCCAGGGCAAGACCGACGCGGCGCTGCCGCAGCCAACAACGCCACAGACGGTCTGGCGCCATCAGGCCAGCGAGCGTCCCGAGCGACCCGAGCAGTACTTGTACCTACTGTCGATTCAGGGCCCGCAGGGTCCACGCCCGTTGCTGATGCTCGAGGTCGTGACAGATCGGAAGAGCCTCAACGGCGACTGGTCGAAAGCGCGCACCCCGAAGTACGCGCCCGAGCCGGGTCACCCGATGTTCGAGCAGGCCAGCGACGCCGACCGCGACGTGCTGCAACTGATGCGCGCCATGCCGACCGGTCTGAGCTACTACTACAGCGGCAGCGCCCAGACCAAAGTCGCGCCTGAGGGCAAGTTTGGCGTCGAACTGCTGCGCGCGGCCGCCGCCACTGGTCGCTTGTTCGCCGCCCGGCGCGACAGCCAACCCGGCCAATTGCTGCAATGGGGCGAGCAACGCGCGCTGCACTGGCAATGGCGCGAGATCTCGACCACACCCGGGCAGGCGGCGGGCTGGCTACCCCGCCCGACGCTGGACCACCCCGGCGCGACGCTGTGCCTGAACCAGCCGTTGTTCTACCTGGACGCAGCGGCCGGGTTGTGCGGCCCGGTCGACGCGCAGGGCATGCGCGCCGCACAGCTAGCCGTGCTGCTCAAGACGCCGCCGCTGCAGCCGCAGGCGCTAAAAAAGCATCAAAGTGAATTGCTCGCCCACCTGGGGCCGGTGCCGCCACCGCCGGTCATCGAAGCACTGCCGGTGTTGCGCGACATCACCCCCGCGCCGCATCTGGCGCTGCACGCCACGCCAGCGCACGACATCGTCCACCACGGCCTGGTGCAGGCGCGCCTGACGTTCGACTACGCAGGCCACCGCGGTTGGTGGGTCGGCCAGGGCAACAGCGTGCTGCTCGACGAGCCCGGCGGGCGCATCCTGCTGCAACGCGACCCACAGACCGAGCTGGAAGCCATCGTGCGTCTGCGTGAACTTGGTTTTTCCAGTAACGCGCAAGGCCTGTTCACCGCTGCCGAGGCGGCGCCACAGCCGCGCTGGTTTGCCTGGGCCGAGAGCGACTTTGCCCGCCTGCGCGACGCCGGTTTTACGGTGACGCTCGACGACTCGATGACCGGCTGGCTCAGCCACGCCGACACGCTCGACGTTGACCTGCAGGCGCACGGTGCCAGCGGCGACGGCGACGACGACGCAGCGACCTCGCCTTGGTTCGACCTGTCGCTGGGCATGGAGATCAATGGCGAGCGTCACAACGTGCTGCCGTGGCTGCCGCAACTGCTGGAAATGGCCGCGCGCAGCCCAATCGACGCCGCCACCGGCCTGCCGCAATTGCCGGCGCACTTCTACCTGGACCGGCCGCAAGGTGGCTTCATCCGCCTGCCCACCGACGCTTTGAAGCCCTGGCTGGGCGCGCTGCTGGAATTGGTGGGTGAGCGCGGCCACGACTTGAGCGGCGACAGCCTGCGCCTGAGCCGCCTGGACGCGCTGCGCACCGCCGCAACGCTGGGTGACGGCGTCGCCTGGCGCGGTGCCGAGCGCTTGCAGGCCATGGTGCAACAGCTCAGCGGCCGCGCCGAGTTGCCCGACGTGGCGCTGCCGTCGAGCATCCACGCCGAGCTGCGACCGTACCAGAAGCAAGGCGTCAACTGGCTGCAGTTCTTGCGCCAACACGCGCTGGCCGGCATTCTGGCCGACGACATGGGTCTGGGCAAAACGCTACAAACGCTGGCGCACATCCAAATTGAAAAAGACGCCGGCCGGCTCGACGCCCCGGCGCTGATCGTCGCCCCGGTGAGCCTGATGGGCAACTGGCGCCGCGAGGCCGAACGCTTTTGCCCCGACCTGCGCTGCCTGGTGCACCACGGCCAGGGCCGGCACGACGCCGCCGACAGCATGGCCGACTACGACGTGGTCATCGCGCCGTATTCATTGCTCGGCCGCGACCGCCAGCGCTGGCTGCAACGCCAGTGGCATCTGGTGGTGCTCGACGAGGCACAGAACATCAAGAACGCCAACACCCACGCAGCCGCCGTGGTGCACGAAATCAACGCCCGTCATCGCCTGTGCCTGTCGGGCACGCCAATGGAGAACAACCTGGGCGAACTGTGGAGCCTGTTCCACTTTTTGATGCCCGGTTTTCTGGGCAGCCAGAAGCGCTTTGGCGAGTTGTTTCGCAAGCCGATCGAAAAACAGGGCGACCCCGAAGCGACGCGGCAATTGCGCTCCCGCGTCACGCCCTTCATGCTACGCCGCACCAAGGCGCTGGTGGCGCACGAGCTGCCGCCCAAGGTTGAAACGGTGATGCGCGTCGAGCTGTCGGGCAAGCAGGCCGATCTGTACGAGACGATCCGTCTGGGCATGGAAAAAACCGTGCGCGAGGCGCTCAACAACAAAGGTCTGGCCAAGTCGCAAATCACCATTCTGGACGCGTTGTTAAAGCTGCGCCAAGTCTGCTGCGACCCCAATTTGCTCAAGCTCGAAGCGGCGCGGCAGGTCAAGCACTCGGCCAAACTCGAACAACTGATGACAATCCTGCCCGAGATGCTCAGCGAAGGCCGCCGCGTGCTGCTGTTTTCGCAGTTCACCAGCATGCTGGCGCTGATCGAAGACGAGCTCGCCAAACGCCACATCAGTTGGGTCAAGCTCACCGGCCAGAGCCAAAGGCGCGACGCGCTGATCGAGCGCTTCACCAGCGGCGCCGTGCCACTGTTTCTGATCAGCCTGAAAGCTGGCGGCACCGGGCTGAACCTGCCGCAGGCCGACACCGTCATCCACTACGACCCGTGGTGGAACCCGGCGGTGGAGGCGCAGGCCACTGACCGCGCGCACCGCATCGGCCAGACGCAGAGCGTCTGGGTCGTCAAGCTGGTGGCGCAGGGCACCATCGAAGAGCGCATTCTGGCGCTGCAGGAACGCAAGGCGGCACTGGCCGAGAGCATGTACAGCGGTGCTGTGGCGCGCAAGCAGCCGCTGTTCTCTGAAGACGATCTGAGCGAGCTGCTCAAACCGCTGTCGACCTGAAATTTATGGGGCAAAATCCGCGCCTCAACCGCGTCACGCGCAGACCAGGCCACACGTCACAGGTCTGTTGGAACCCACGTTGAACCCGCTTCACAACGCTTCAGCCCCGGCCCGCGCCCCTGGCGTGGAGGGGCTGCGTTTGTTGCGCTACGTCAGCGTCGGCAGCCTGATCGCCTTTGTCATCGTGGCGATCTTGCTCGGCTACGTCTTTGGCCGGCTGTCGGTTGACAACCTGGTCGACCGCTATCAGAGCGAGCACACCAACCACGCGCGCATCATCGCCAACGAGATCTGGGACGCGCACGTTGGTCCGCTGATCGACGCGACGCAGCAGTTGCCCAACGAGCAAATCGCCAGCAACGCGCACATCGCCGAGATTCACCAGCACATGCTGCGCTTGCTCGAGGGCACCAAGATCTTCAAAGTGAAGGTCTACGACCTGCGCGGGCGCACCCTCTATTCGACCGACCTGGCGCAGATCGGCCAGGACAAAAGCAGCAACGCCGGCGTCATCGCCGCGCTGCAGGGGCGCAGCAGCTCGGCGCTGGTGCACCACAACGAGTTCAGCAGCTTCGAGGGCGAACTCACCGACCGCGACATGGTCGAGAGCTACATCCCGCGCTTTGAGGTCAGCACCGGCCGGGTGACCGGCGTGTTCGAGATCTACCGCGACGCCACCAAATTGGTCAAAGACATTGGGCAGCGTGAAATCGTCCTGGTCGGCGCCGTCATCACCTTGCTGACGCTGTTGTACGCGGTGGTTTTCTCCATCGTCAAACGCGCGCAGGACCGGTTGATCGCGCAGGAAGGCGAACGCCGCCAGGCGCAGGACGCCTTGGCCCAGGCCGAGGAGCGCTGGAAGTTTGCCCTGGAAGGCGCCGGCGACGGCGTCTGGGACCGCAACCTGGCCAGCGGCAAGGTAATCTTCTCGAACCGCTACAAGGTGCTCTACGGTTTTGCCAACGACGAACTCGACGACCACGACGAGCCTTGGGACGCGCGCGTGCACCCCGACGACCTGCTGCAGGTGATCGCCGAGCGCGAAGCGTATTTTCGCGGCGCCACAGCGGCCTACGCCAGCGAGCGGCGCATGCAGTGCAAGGACGGCAGCTGGAAGTGGGTGCTGTCGCGTGGCATGGTCGTCAGCCGCGACGCGCAGGGCCGGCCGCTGCGCATGATCGGCACGCACAGCGACATCTCCGAGCGCCACGCCCGCGAGCAAGAGCTGCAGCTGTCGTCAACGGTGATGCACACCATGGACGAGGCCGTCACCGTCACCAACGCCGACAACGTCATCGTCTCGGTCAACGCGGCGTTTTCGATCATCACCGGCTACACCGCCGACGACGTCATCGGCCAGACGCCCAGCTTGCTGGCCTCGGGCACGCATGACGCGGCCTTCTACCAGGCCATGTGGCTAGGCATCAACAGCGCGGGTGGCTGGCACGGCGAGATTCGCAACCGCCGCAAGAATGGCCAGCTGTACGTCGAATGGCTGTCGATCAAGCGGGTCTGCGACGCCAAAGGCGTGTTGACCCACTACGTCGCGGTGTTCTCGGATATTTCCGAGCGCAAGGCCAGCGAGGAACGCATGCACCATCTGGCGCATTACGACGTGCTCACCGACCTGCCCAACCGCGTGCTGTTTGGCGACCGGCTGACGCAAGCCATCGCCTCGGCACAGCGCGAGGGTCGCCACCTGGCGCTGATGTTCATCGACCTCGACAAGTTCAAGCCGGTCAACGACGAGCTGGGCCATCCGGTGGGTGATCAACTGCTGCGCGCCGCGGCCAGCCGCCTGCGCCAATGCCTGCTGCGTGACTCCGACACGGTGGCGCGCGTTGGCGGCGACGAGTTCGTGGTGATGTTGCTCGACGTGTCAACCGAACTCGACGCATTGACGGTAGCCAACAAGATCCGCCACGCCATGGCGCAACCGTTTGAGTTGGGCGCGCATACGGTGTCGATTTCCTGCAGCGTCGGCATCGCCCTGTTCCCGCAGCACGGCGCCAGCGAAGCCCTGCTGCTGAAGAACGCCGACACCGCGATGTACCACGCCAAGGCCGACGGCCGCAGCCGTGTGCAGGTCTATGACGCGTCGCTGAACACTATGCTTTAAGTAGCTGCTTGCAGCCTGTTTACAAGGTCTAAAACCACTTTTTCTATACAAATCCTATGACTTACCAAGCCGCACCGACACGCTATGAGACCATGTCCTACCGCCGCTGTGGGCGCAGCGGCTTGCAGCTGCCGGCCATCACGCTGGGCTTGTGGCACAACTTTGGCGACAGCACGCCCCAGGCCACCCAGCGCGACCTGCTGCGCACCGCCTTTGACGCCGGCATCACCCACTTTGACTTGGCCAACAACTACGGCCCGCCAGCGGGCAGCGCCGAAACCAACTTCGGCGCGCACCTGCGCCGCGACTTCAAGCCGTACCGCGACGAACTGATCATCTCGACCAAGGCCGGCTACGACATGTGGCCCGGCCCGTACGGCGGCGGCGGCGGTTCGCGCAAATATCTGCTGGCCAGCCTGGACCAGAGCTTGCAACGCATGGGCCTGGATTACGTCGACATTTTTTACTCGCATCGCTTCGACCCCGACACGCCGCTGGAGGAAACCTGCGCCGCCCTGGCCAGCGCCGTGCAACAAGGCAAAGCGCTGTACGTCGGGGTCAGCAGCTACTCGGCGGCGAAGACCCGCGCGGCGCACGCGTTGCTGCAAAGCATGGGCGTGCGTGCGCTGATCCACCAGCCGTCCTACAGCCTGCTCAACCGCTGGATTGAAACCGATCTGCTGGCCGCCCTGCATGACTTGGGGCTGGGTTGCATCGCCTTCAGCGCGCTGGCGCAAGGGCTGCTGACCGACAAGTATTTGACCGGCACACCGGCCGACGCGCGCATCAACCGGCCCGGCGGCGGCTCGTTCAAGAGCGACTTCTTGAGCGCCCAAAACTTGCAGCACGTGCGCGCCCTCAACGAAATGGCGCAAGCGCGCGGCCAGAGCCTGGCGCAGATGGCCGTCGCCTGGGTGCTGCGCGACAGCCGGGTGACTTCGGCGTTGATCGGCGCCAGCCGGCCGGCGCAGCTCACCGAGCTGCTTGGGGCGTTGAAAAATCTGCATTTTTCGGCCAGCGAACTCGCCGCCATCGACCAGCACGCGGTCGACGGCGGCGTCAACCTGTGGCAGCGCTCCAGCGCCGAGCCGGCGGTCTAGTCGGCCAGCTCGCCGAAGCCCGACACCTGCAGCCGGTTCTTGCCCTTGTGTTTGGCCTGATACATGGCCTGGTCGGCTTGGCGCAACAACTGGTCGGGCGAGGTGTCCTGGTGCTGCGGGTAGAACGTCACGCCAACGCTGGCCGAAACCTGTAGCCGCACGCCGTTGAACCACACCGGCTCGTTGGCCGCCGCCAGCAGGCGCTGCAGCAGCGGGTCGCAATCGCTCTCGTAGTCCAGGTCGACGATGATCGCGGCAAACTCGTCGCCGCCGATGCGCGACAAGGTATCAACCTCACGCAGCGCCTGGCGCATGCGCTTGGCCACGGCGATCAACACCTGGTCACCGGCGTCGTGGCCGTAGGTGTCGTTGACCGACTTGAAGCCGTCCAGGTCGACAAACGCCACGCCCAGTTTCTTGTGCCGGCGCATGGCGTTGGCCATCGCCTGGCCGAGGCGGTCGGCGTGCAGGGCGCGGTTGGGCAAACCGGTGAGCACGTCAAAGTGCGCCAGGTAATTGAGCCGCTGTTCCTGATCCTTGCGCGCCGTGATGTCGGAGAACAGGCCGACGAACTGCAGCACCTGGCCGGCCGCGTCACGCACGGCGCTGATGTGCAGCAGTTGTGTGTAGATTTGTCCGTCCTTGCGGCGGTTGCACACCTCGCCCGACCATGTTCCTTGCTGCAACAGGCTTTGCCACAAGGCCTGGTAAAACGGCGCGTCATGCCGGCCAGACTGGAGCAGCCGCGGGTTCTGCCCGAGCACTTCCTGGCGGCTGTAGCCGGTGATGCGCGTGAACGAGGCGTTGACGTCGGCGATGTTGCCGGTGGCGTCGGTGATCAAGATGCCCTCGATGGCGTTCTCGAAAACGCTGGCCGCCAGTTGCAACTGGCGCTGCGTCTGGGCGCGCTGGGTGACGTCGCGAATCGACACGTGGATCGCCGGCTGACCGTTGAAGGCGATCGCCGTGCCCTGCACCTCGACGTCGAAGGCGTTGCCGTCCAAGCGCAGGAAGCGCGACGCCACCGGCGCGTCGAGCACCTCACCGCGCTCGATCGACTGCATACGCGCCGCCTGCTGTTGCAAAAATTCTGGCGCCACCAGCGCCTGGGTTGGCTTTTGCAACAGCTCGTCGAGCGCGTTGGCGCCAAACAGGCGCATCGCCGCCGGGTTGGCGTAGACGATGGTCCCGTGCCGGTGCACCAGCACCGCCTCGGGCGTGTTTTCGGTGAGCACCCGAAAGCTCGCTTCGCTTTCGCGCAGGCGCTCGCCGGCGTGCAGGCGTTGCAGGGCAATCTCGGCCAGCCGGGCCAACTGCACCAGCAGGTCGCGCGAGGCAGCGTCGGGCTCGCTCTTGCTGTTTTTTTTGCGGTACACAGAAAACACGCCGATGACCCGGTGCTCGATGTCGAACAGCGGCTCCGACCAGCACGACGCCAGCCCCGCCTGCTGCGCCAATTGGCGGTACGCCGGTGTGCTCGGCGCGGCGGCGATGTCGCGTACCACGACACGCTTTCCGGTCAGTGCCGCGCTGGCGCAGCCGCAGACGCCCTCGGCCACCACCTGTCCGTCGAGCGCGCGGACAAAGTCATCGTTCAGGGCGGCCGACGCCATTACCCGCAGGCGCCGCAGCTCACGGCCGTCCTGCACCAGCAGCAAGGCGCACGACCAGTCGGGCTGCAACTGGTGCAAGCCGTCGGCCAGCGTCTGCAACAACGTCGGCAAAGCACCGTCCTGCACGACGCGTTCGAGCACCGTGTTGCGCAGTTGCTCGAACTGCGCCAGGCGCCAGCGCTCGGTCATGTCCTGGCCAATGCCAAGCACCGCCTGCGCCTGGCCCTGCGCGTCGCGCAAGGCAATCTTGTTGACCTCCAGCAACACCGCCGCTGCGCCGCCGGCGGGTTGCAGCCAGCGCTGCGTCGTCAACATGGTGCGCGACTGCAGGCAGATCTCGTCGTCCTCACGGTACAGACGCGCTTGCTCGGGCGGGAAGAAATCAGCGTCGGTATGCCCCTGCAACTTGGCCACCGGCAGGTCAAAGAACGCCTCAAAGCGGGCGTTGCAGGTGACGTAGCGCCCCTGGCGGTCTTTCAGCCAGACCAATTGCGGCACGTGCTGCAGGATCGCCTGCAACTGCTGGTTGATTTGCGTCAGCTCGTCGGTCTGCACGTCCAGCGCGTGCTCGCGGTCGCGAATCTGCGCCAGCAAATGGTTGATGCGGTCCATCAGCACCGCCACCTCATCGCCGCGGGCGTCGCTTGGCAAGGGCGGGTCGGACAACACGGCCAGAGCGTCGGCGGCGTCGGTCAGGGTGCGGAACTGCCGCCGCAGCATCCACCACGCCGCGCCACCGATCAGCAGCGTCAGCAACGCGGCCACCAGCCACAACTGCCGCTGCATACCGTCGATCGGCGCCAAGGCTTCACGCAACGGCTGCTGCGCCGCCAGCTGCCAGTCGGCCGCGGCAATCGGCGCCACCGACGTGATGACGGCCACGCCGACGGCATTGTTGACGGTGCGCGTGCCCAGCGCGCCGCCGAGCAGACCGCCGGTGACGGCGCTGGCCTGTGCCGCCGCGCCGCTGACCAGCGCGCCAGTGCCGTCGGTTGCGGCGACGACCGCCCGCGGCGCGCGCGCCAGCAACACGAACTGACTGCCACGGCCGCTCAGCGGCGTGCCCTGGCGGTCGAGAAAACCATCACCGTGCAATGGCACCGCGCCCAGCAGCCAGCGCCTGGGCGCCGCGCCAGGCGTGGCCAGCGGCGCCACCAGCGTCATCGTCGGCCGCACGGCCGCCGCGCCCAACGCCGGCGGTGCCACCGCGGCACGCGTGAGCTGGTTGAGCCAGGTCTGGTCTTGCGCCGTCAGGTTCAGGCGCTGGCTGGCTTGCGTCGACGCCGGCGGCGCGCTGGCCAGCACGGCGCCGGCCTCGTCGAACACCAGCAGGCCACCGCTGAACAGATCGAGCAGCGCCGGCTGCGCCTGCAAGAGGCCAGGCAAAGCGCCGGCGGCCAGTGTCTGCTCTGCGGCGACGCCCTGCGCCACGCGATTGAGCGCTTGCAGCCTTGTGCTGGTCTGCGCGTCGAGTTGCCGCGCCAGCATCTGCACCACCGCTTCCTGTTGCGCGCTGACCCGGCGCTCGGCGTCGCGCTTGAGCAGCGCCGCGGCGTACCACGCCAGCGCCCACAAACCGAGGGTCAACGCCAGTAGCGTGATCACGATCACGCGAAGCTTGACTGAATAGCGCTGCACAGGTGTTGAACTCATGGCGTACGGCCGCAAGGACGCAAAGCGGACCAACCTCCTTTTAGCCGACAAAACGCCGGCCAGCAACAGGCCGACCGACAAGGTAGAGTAAGGTGTGTAAAAAAGAGTACCGATTTAACCACCACTGCGCCGCTAACGCTCTCCCTCGTTCGGGTGAACGGCGCTGACTTGAAACTGACAAATGCTTCAACTCCAGGATATCCAGCAGGCCGCCGGCCGCCTCAGCGACCACGTCTTGCGCACCCCGTGTCTGCCGTCACGCACGCTGTCCGACATCACCGGCGCGCAGGTCTTCCTGAAGTTTGAAAACCTGCAGTTCACCGCGTCGTTCAAGGAGCGCGGCGCCTGCAACAAGCTGGCGCAGCTGGCACCCGAGGAGCGGGCGCGTGGCGTCATCGCCATGAGCGCCGGCAACCACGCCCAGGGCGTGGCCTACCACGCGCAGCGGCTGGGCATCCGCGCGGTCATCGTCATGCCGCGCTTCACCCCTGGCGTCAAGGTCGAACGCACGCGCAGTTTTGGCGCCGAAGTGGTGCTGCACGGCGACACGCTGGACGAAGCACGCGGCCACGCGCTGGCGCTGGCAGCGCAGCAACAGTTGGTCTTTGTCCACCCCTACGACGACGCGGCCATCGTGGCCGGGCAAGGCACGGTGGCGCTGGAGATGCTCGCCGAGGTGCCCACGCTGGACACGCTGGTGGTGGCGGTGGGCGGCGGCGGCTTGATTGCCGGCATGGCCACGGCGGCCAAGGCGCTCAAGCCCGCGATCGACGTCATCGGCGTACAGACGACGCGCTTCCCGGCGATGGTCAACGCCATCAAGGGCACGCAGCACCCGATCGGCGCCAGCAGCATCGCCGAAGGCATCGCGGTGGCCAGCCCCGGCCAACTGCCGCAGGCGATCATCGCCGACCTGGTGCGTGACCTGTTGCTGGTCGACGAAGGCGATATCGAACAGGCGATCGTGCTGCTGCTGGAGGTTGAAAAAACGCTGGTCGAAGGCGCCGGTGCCGCGGCGCTGGCGGCGCTGTTGCGCTACCCCGAAATGTTCAAAGGCAAGAAGGTCGGCCTGGTGCTGTGCGGCGGCAACATCGACCCGCTGTTGCTGGCCTCGATCATCGAACGCGGCATGGTGCGCGCCGGCCGCCTGGCGCGCCTGCGCGTTGGCGCGCGTGACGTGCCCGGCACGTTGGCGGCCATCACCGCCACCGTGGCGGCGGCCGGTGCCAACATCGAAGAAGTGCACCATCAGCGCGCCTTCACCACCTTGGCGGCGCAAAACGTCGCCGTTGAACTGGTGCTGCAAACCCGCGGACCGCAGCACATCCAGGACGTGCTGGCGGCGCTGCGCCAGGCCGGCCTGAGCGCCGAGCTGATGTAGCCACCCGGACAACGCGACTGACTTGGCAGCATTGACAGGTGCATTGGGCACCGGCTTTGGTTAAACTGATCGGCACATTTATAGGAGTGATGTCATGAAAGTTCTTCTGGCCGTCGACGGTAGCGCGTACACCAAGAAAATGTTGGCTTATCTGGCCGCCAACGAGCTGTTTTCAGCCAAGAACGAGTACGTGGTGCTGACCGCGCAAGTCGTCTTGCCGGCGCAGGCGCGCGCCGCGCTGGGCAAGGAGCTGGTGCAGAAGTATTACGAAGACGAGGGCTTGCGCGTCATGACGCCCGTCTGCAAATACCTGCAACGCCACGGCGTCACGCCAAAATGCCTCTGGAAGACCGGCAAGCCCGGCGAGCTGATTGCCAAACAGGCCACCGACGGCAAGTTTGACTTGGTGGTGATGGGTTCGCACGGTCACGGCGCGCTGGTCAATCTGGTGGTCGGCTCAGTCGCCACCGAGGTGCTGGCCAGCTGCAAGGTGCCAGTGCTGATCGTTCGTTAAACAGCTATCTTTAGCATAGCTGTAGGCGCCATATTTATAAGGGCTATGGTGCTTTTAGACCATCAAAACAGGTGACCAGCACGAGCTCGGTGATTTGCGCGTCGCTGAACCGGCCGCCGCCTTGCAGGAAGTCAACCACCGAATCGCAGGCGCGCGCAAACAAGGTGTAGAGAACGGCAATTGCCGGCAACGCCGGATTGAGCTGGCCCGACGCCTGCGCCGCCTCGATCCAGGCGCCCAGGCGGTCGCTGACGTCCATCAGCGTGTCCATGTAGTCGCGGTTATCACTCAGCGTTGCGCGCAGGCTGGAGTTTTGGCTCGGCAGCGCCGGCATGTCGCCAGCCAGTTTGACCTGCAGCGCCCAACGCACCACCGCGCGCAAGTTGTCCAGCGCCGGCGCGTCAGCCGGCAAAGCGGCGATGAACGCCTGCGCCTGGCGCATGAGGCGCACCATCGCTGCGGCAGCCAGGTCTTCCTTGCTGGGAAAGTGCTTGTACAGACTGGCCTTGGCGATGCCGACTTGCGCGGCCACCTCGTCGACAGTCATGGCGTCAAAGCCTTTTTCAGCGAGCAGCCGGTTGACGGCGCTGATGATGGCGTCCTCGCGCACGCGCAGCATGCGCTGCTTGAACGACAGTTTGACCGGTGGCGCAGAACTCATGGCCGCACATGTTAGCCGAGCCCGGCGCGTTCTGGCGCCGTCGGTTCAATTCGCGACCGCGGTGTCTAGTCGGCGCCCGGGCTGGCGTCGAGCACCTGCGCGGCGGTCGACTTCAGCGCCGCAGTGAGCGCGTCCAGCACGGTCGAATTCAGGTTCCAGCAGTGCCAGTACAAAGCCACCGGCAAGTGGTGGCCGGGCATCAGCTCGATCAAGCGACCCGCTTGCAAGTCTGCACGGACTTTCAGCTCAGGCAGCACGCTGACGCCCCAGCCGGCCAGCACGGCGCGCACCTGCGCCTCGGTGCTGGGCACGTACATCTGACTGAGCGCGACGTGCTTCAGACCGCACGCGCGGGCGACGAACTCGCTTTGCAAGTCGTCCTTGCGGTTGAAGGCGATGAACGGCAAATGGCTGAAGTTGTGCGCGTTCAGGCCGCGCGGACAGCGCCGCCGGGCAAACGCCGGCTCGGCCACGGCGACGTAGCGCATGGCGCCCAGCGGCTCAACCTTGCAACTGCGCAGCGCCGCGCGCAGGGTGGTCACGCAACCAAGGACGCGCCCCTCGCGCAGCCATTCGAAAGTAAAGTCCTGGTCGTCGGTGATGATCTCCAGCCCCATGCCCTGGCAGGCCAGCGGGCTCAACGCCGGCAGCGCCCAGGTGGCGATGCTGTCGGCGTTGACGGCGATCGAGATGCGCTCATCCTCGCCGGCAGCGCTGGCCACACCAGGCGCCAGCTCTTTGAGCTCGCGCTCCAGGTCGGCGCGCAACAGGCGCATCTGCATGGCGTGCTTGAGCAGCAGGTGCCCGGCGGTCGTTGCCTTCAGCGGGCGGCTGCGCACAATCAGCACCGTGCCAACCTGCTCCTCCAACGCGCGCAGCCGTTGCGACACCGCCGACTGGGTGATCGACAGCCGCACCGCCGCCCGCTCGAAACCGCCTTCTTCAACGATGGCCGCCAAACACTCCAGTGCGGCCGGGTCAAACGTGCTCATGAAACCTCTGCGATTGCGGTTGCCGCGGGAGCGCCAGTTTAGCCGCCGGGCCTGCCACGCCAGACAGCACCGGTCAAAGCCAACGCAGCCAGCCCCAGACCAGCGCCAGCGTCAGCAGCGTCACTGGCAATCCCAATCGGGCGTGCATGCGCCAGTCGATCACCACACCGCTTTTCTGCGCCAGATCGACGACGATCAGATTGGCGATCGAGCCCACCAGCAGCAGGTTGCCAGCCAGCGTGCTGGCCAGCGCCAAGGTCAGGCCCGCGTCAAAGCCTTGCAGGTGCGGCAACAACAGCATCACCGCCGGCACGTTGGAGACCAGGTTCGACAAAGCCACGCCAATCACCGTCAACGGGCCTGCGTCGGCCAGCGCAACGCCCTGCCCGGCCAGCCATTGCACGCCTTGCGCGGCCAACCCGGTCCCGGCAAAGGCGTGGTTGACGACAAACAGGCCGATGAACAGCACCAGCAGTTCCCAGTCGACAAAACCCATCACGTGCGATGAATGAAAACGCCGACTGAGCAACAGCACGCCGGCGCCGACCAGCGCCGCCACCTCGCGCGGCCAGTCGGTGAACAAAAAAATCAAGAGCAGGGCGCCGGCAACCACCAAGCCCTTGGTTGTCTGCCAGGCGTCAAACGGCGGCGTTTGCATCGGTCCGGGCGACGCTTGCGCTGGTGCCGACGTGGCCGCGGCAGTGGCTTCCCCATCGTTGATCGGCACCGTTGCTGCTGCGTCCAACCGGCCCCGGCCCGCAGCGCCCGCGCGCGCCGCCCAGGTCAGCCAAACCCACAGCAGCAACAAGCTCAGCAGCACCGGCAGCGCCGCCTGGCGCACGTACGCGCCAAACGGCAGATGCAGCACCGAGCCGATCAGCATGTTCTGCGGGTTGCCAATCAGCGTGGCGGCCGAGCCAATGTTGGCGGCGCACGCCAGGCCGAGCAAAAACGGCACGGGATCGAGCCGCCGCTGCAAGCACAACTGCGCCACCACCGGCGTCATGGCCAGGCAGATGATGTCGTTGGAAAACACCGCCGACAGGGCGCCGGCGACAAAAATCAGCACGCCCAACAAACCGCTGCGCCCCAGCGGCAACGCCGCCACCCAGCGCGTCACCGCTGTGTAGAAACCGCCCAGGCGCATCTGCGCCGACACCACCATGAATGAAAACAGCAGCAAGATGGTTGGCAGATCGACCGCTTTGGCGGCCTCGTTGGTGCTGCTGGCTCCCAGGCCAATGACGGCGATAGCGCCCAGCAAGGCCACGCCGGAGCGGTTCAGTTTCAGGCGCGGCAATCCACCCAGAATCATGCCCAGGTAGACCAGCACAAAGACCGCGACCACGCCCCAGTCGAGGCGGCTGTGCTCAAGCATGGCGCGCCATCCAGCCCAAGCCGGCCGTCGTGCCACCGGCACCCGGGCGTTGCGGGCGGTACTCGCAGCCGACCCAGTCGGCGTAGCCCAGTTCGTCGATCAGGTCGAGCAGATAGGCGCAGTTGACCTCGCCGATGTCGGGCTCGTGACGCTCGGGCACGCCAGCAATTTGAATATGCCCCACGTGGCCTGAGGGCAAGTACTGGCGCAGTTTGACGGCCAAATCGCCTTCGACGATCTGGCAGTGGTAAAGGTCCATCTGCACTTTCACGTTCGGCTCGCCCACGTCGGCCAGCACCTGGTGCGCCACGTCTTGCCGGTTGAGGTAGTAGCCGGGCATGTCGCGCGGGTTGATCGGCTCGATCAGCACCTGCACGCCGTGGCCAGCCGCGGTCTGCGCCGCCCAGCGCAGGTTGGCCACAAAAGTTTGATAGATGTCGCGCAAAGTGCCTGTTTCGGGCAACACGCCAGCCATCACATGGATGCGCGGGCACGCCAGTGTGCCGGCGTAGGTCAACGCTCGCGTCAAGCCTTGACGAAACTCGGCCTCGCGTCCCGGCTGGCAAGCCAGCCCACGCTCGCCGGCGTCCCAGTCACCCGGCGGCGCGTTGAACAACACCTGCTGCAGGCCGTGGGCCTGCAGTCGTGCCGCCAGCTCTTTGGGCGCATAGGCATAAGGAAACAGATACTCCACCGCTTTGAAGCCGTCAGCCGCAGCGGCGGCAAAACGGTCCAGAAAATTATGCTCAGGGTAGAGCAGCGACAGGTTGGCGGCAAAGCGGGGCATGGTGCGCGCGATGTTATCCGGCCACCCCATGCGCCCGGCGCAGGCACGCCTGCAGCGCCAGCGTCACCCGCGCCGGCTGCGGTGACGCGCGCACGATGCCAAAAAAGCTGCAGTCGTAACGAAAGACGTCGGCGTGCACCGCTTTCATGCGCCCCTGGCGCACAAACTCGGCAGCGTAGTGGTCGGGCAAAAAGCCCAGAAAACGCCCGGACAAAATCAGCGTGGCGATCGACTCCTGGTCGTAGCCGGTGGCAGCGCGGCTGAGCTGCACCTGCTGCGCCAGCTCCATGTTGGGCGAGTGGTAGCCCAGCCCGGCAAACGCAAAGCGACGCAGCGCCGGCCAGTTGGCCGGCTGTTGCGCAGCTGTCGCCTTAAAAAGCGGATGCGCCGCGCTGCAATACAGGGACATCGTCTCGGCAAACAGTTCGTCATAAGCCAGCAGACCCGAGCTGCGGTGACCGGGCACGATGCCGACCTGAAACTCGCCATCAAGCACGCCGCGCTCGATGCTGTTGAGCGGCGCCACGTGCAGGTGCAGCGCCACGTCGGGCGCCTGCGCGGTAAACAGCGCGATCGCCTCGCCGAGGTGCGCGCCCGGGTTGCTGGCGGTTTTGTCGAACACCGCCAGGCGCAGTTCGCCGCCCATGCGCTGGTGGATTTCGTCGACGCGGCTGCGAAACGCGTCAGCGCTGGCCAGCAGGCGCAGCGTCTCGGCGTAAATTTGCTGGCCCTCAGGCGTCAGCGCAAAGCCGCCACGACCGCGCCGGCACAGCGTCAGGTTCAGCCGCGTTTCCAGGTCCTTGATGTGACGGCTGACCGTGCTGGTGCCGATGTTGAGCTCCAGCTCGGCCGCAGCCATGCCGCCGCAGTCGGCCACGGTCTTGAAAACGCGCAGCAGACGCAAATCGCTGTCGCTGAGCTGGCCCAGTGCGGCGCGGGTTTTTACTTGCATTTTTTAGCAACTTTGTCGTGATACTTGAGCATTTATAAGAGTAACAGACCCGCCCACAATCAGCCACCTTGCACTGCCGGCTGCCCGGCGCAAAGCCATCAGTGGCCGTGTCGGTGAACGCCGCGCGGTGACGATTGCAGAAATCAACGTAAAAGGAAATAGCACCATGAACATGCCCGAGACCCAAGCGCTGACCCGCCCACGCCTTGATGCCGCCTGGCTCGACGCGCACTGGATGCCGTTCACCGGCAACCGCGACTTCAAGGCGCACCCGCGCATGATGGCCAGCGCCGCCGGTGCGTACTACACCGACCTGGACGGTCGGCGCATTTTCGACGGCCTCTCCGGGCTGTGGACCTGTGGCCTGGGCCACGGCCGCGCCGAGATTGTCGAGGCGGCGCGCAAACAGCTTGCCACGCTGGACTATTCCCCGGCGTTCCAGTTCGGCCACCCGCTGTCGTTCGCGCTGGCCAACAAGCTCAAGGAACTCACGCCTGAGGGGCTCGATTACGTGTTCTTCACCGGTTCAGGCTCGGAGTCGGCCGACACCTCGCTCAAGATGGCGCGCGCTTACTGGCGCGCCAAGGGCCAGGCCAGCAAGACGCTGCTGATCGGGCGTGAAAAAGGCTACCACGGCGTCAACTTTGGCGGCCTGTCGGTCGGTGGCATGGGCGGCAACCGCAAGACCTTTGGTCAAGGCATCGCCGCCGACCATCTGCCGCACACGCAACCCCCGGCAGGTGCCTTCATCCGCGGTTGCGCCGAGCACGGCGCCGAGCTGGCCGACGAGTTGTTGAGACTGATCGCGCTGCACGACGCCAGCAACATCGCCGCGGTGATCGTCGAGCCGATGTCGGGCTCGGCCGGCGTGGTTGTGCCGCCCAAGGGCTACCTGAAACGCCTGCGCGACATTTGCAGCGCCAACAACATTTTGCTGATTTTTGACGAGGTGATCACCGGCTTTGGCCGCCTGGGCAGCACCACCGGCGCGGAATATTTTGGCGTCACACCCGACATCATGAACTGCGCCAAGCAGATCACCAACGGCGCACAGCCGCTGGGTGCGGTGATTGCCAAGAAGGAAATTTACGACACCTTCATGGCCGCGGGCGGGCCCGACTACATGCTCGAGTTTGCCCACGGCTACACCTACTCGGCGCACCCGGTGCCGTGCGCGGTGGGGCTGGCCACGCTCGATATCCTGGTGCGCGAGAACATGATCGACCGTGTCAAGGCGCTGGCGCCGCATTTCGAGGCCGCAGTGCATTCACTTAAAGGGTGCAAGCACGTCACCGACATCCGCAACCTGGGTCTGGCTGCCGGTTT
>JBBIGT010000023.1:0-22745 GCA_037447395.1 Comamonadaceae bacterium
ATGCTGGCCGAAGATGGTTTCGACGCGCTGGCCAAAGTCAGTGACTACCATCCCGACCTCATTTTTTGCGACATCCTGATGCCCCGCCTGGACGGCTACCAGACCTGCGCCATCATTAAACGCAACCCAAAATTTGCCAACGTGCCGGTGGTCATGCTGTCGTCCAAGGACGGTGTTTTCGACAAGGCGCGTGGCCGCATGGTTGGCGCGCAAGAGTATTTGACCAAACCGTTTACCAAAGACCAGCTGCTCAAGGCCGTGGCCCAGTTTGCCGCCACCGTGCAAGGGGAATGACGCGTGACCATCCAGAACGTATTGATCGTTGATGACTCGAAAACCGAGCTCATGTTCCTGTCCGATATTTTGCGTACCAACGGTTTGGCGGCACGTACTGCCGAAAACGGCGAAGAGGCGCTCAAACGGCTGCAAGAGGCCAAGCCCGACCTGATCCTGATGGACGTGGTGATGCCCGGACAAAATGGCTTTCAGTTGACCCGCTCGATTCATCGCACACCCGAGTACGCCGACATCCCGATCATCATGTGTACCAGCAAGAGCCTTGAGACGGACCGCGTCTGGGGTATGCGTCAAGGCGCCAGCGATTACATCACCAAGCCTGTCAACGCCGAAGAGTTGATGGAGAAGATCAAAAATCTGGGTTGAACCCGCACGATTGAATGGCCAATAAAGAAGCACTCCTGGACCTGCAGCAGCGTCTGGCCCAACGGCTGCAGACGGTGCAGACGCAATCCGACACCATGAGCTGGCTGGCCGTGCGCGTTGGCCAAGCCCATTACCTGATCCCGCTGGCCCATTCCGGTGAGATCTTTGCGGTGGGCGCGCTGACCCGGGTACCCTATACCCAGCCGTGGTTCTCGGGGGTGGTCAATTTGCGCGGTGGCTTGTTTGGCGTGGTCGACTTGCAGCGCTTTCTCGACCCGCAGGTCGGCGCGCGTGACGAGCAGGCCCTGATACAGGCGCGCCTGGTGACGTGCAACGTCGACCTGGGCGTCAACTGCGCGCTGCTGGTCGACGAGCTCGCCGGCTTGCGTCGACCCGAAATGTTCAAACGGGTCGAAGCCGTGCCGGTGAACAGCGCCAGCTATTTGGGTCAGCGGTTTGTTGACGATCACGGTGTCGTCTGGCAGGAGCTCAATTTGCAATTGTTGTCGCAGACTGCTGCATTCCAGCAGATCGGCGCGTGAATTTAGACGCAAGGGAACGACATGGCTTTTTTTGATCGATTGAAACAGGGTTCACCAGGCAACGCCCAGCCCGACGAGCAAGATTCATTGCTGAGCATCGGCATGCCAGAGGCCACCCGCTTTCAGGACGAACCGTCGAGCGCGTCGGCGACGCCTGGCGACGTGCCGGGGTCGGTTGATGCGGGCGACCTGATTCGTTTGCCCTTGCTGGGCAGCAAGTCGATTGGCCAGCATCAGCGCACGCTGTCGATCATTCTCGGTGGGTCGCTGCTGGTGCTGGTGGTGGCCGCCTTGGTGGGCATGAATTCCAGCAAGTCCAGCGCCCAGCAGTTGGGCGCCGTCGGGCAGTCCCTGATGCAGTCGCAGCGGTTGGCCAAATCGGTCACCCAGGCACTGGTGGGCGACCCCAAGGCGTTCCCCGATGTGGCCGAAAGCGCGAAGATTCTGACGCAGTCGGTGCGTGGTCTGCGGGCCGGCGACGCCAGTCTGCAAATCGATGAACTCGGCGCCGCCTATGCCCCAACGCTCGGCAAGATTGCGCCGATGGTCGACCGGGCCGAGAAGAGCGCCACGGTTGTCATGGCGCAGCAAGCCATCCTGACCCAGGTGGGTGCGGCGCTGCGGGTGATCAACCGTCAGTCGTCCGATTTGTTGGAAATTGCCGAAACCATTTCGTCGCTCAAGTTGCAGCAGAACGCGCCAGCGGCGGACATTTCTGCGGCGGGACAGTTGGTGATGCTGACGCAGCGGATCGGTAAGTCGTCGAACGAGTTTTTGACCGCCGAAGGCGTCAGCCCCGAAGCGGTGTTTTTGCTGGGCAAGGACTTGAATACGTTCAAGGACGTTGCCAAAGGCCTGCTCGAGGGCAGTGCCGAGCTGCGGCTGTCGCCAGCGCACGACGCCCAGACGCGCGAGCAACTTGGCGCGTTGATCAAGCTCTATGAGCAAACGCGCACACAGGCTGGCGCCATTTTGGGTAACTTGCAAGGGCTGGTTTCGGCGCGTGAGGCGCAGGTGGCCATCCTGGCCGACAGCGAACCGCTGCGCAAGGACCTCGAACAATTGCAAGGTGACCTATCCGGCAAGGCCGGGTTGTCGGGGCTGATCCTGTTGCTGCTGGTGCTGGCCGCTGCCGTGGCCTTGGCCAGCGCACTGGGTTTGTCGTACAGCCAGTTGCTCGACAGCCGGCAACGCCAGATCAAGGCCGACCAGCAGCGCCAGGAGGCGCAACGCCTGGAGCAAGAAGCCAAGCGCATCAACGACGGCAACCAGGCAGCCATTCTGCGTCTGATGAATGAGCTGCAAAGTCTGGCCGAGGGCGACTTGACGCAACAGGCCACCGTCACCGAAGACATCACCGGCGCCATCGCCGACTCGGTGAATTACACCGTTGAAGAATTGCGTGCGCTGGTTGGTAACGTGCAAAACTCGTCGGCCAAGGTCGCCGCCACGACGGCCGAAATCGACATCGCCTCGACCGAGCTGCTGGCGGCCTCCAACGAGCAACTTCATGAAATCCGTGAGACCGGCCGCTCGGTCGTCGAGATGGCCCAGCGCATCAACCAGGTCTCGACCCAGGCGCAACAGTCGGCCGACGTGGCGCGCACATCGTTGCAGGCCGCTGAAAGCGGCTTGAAGGCGGTGCAGGACGCCATCGGCGGCATGAACACCATCCGCGACCAGATTCAGGACACCGCCAAGCGCATCAAGCGGCTGGGCGAGTCGTCGCAGGAAATCGGCGAAATCACCGAGTTGATCTCCGACATTACCGAGCAGACCAACGTGCTGGCGCTGAACGCGGCCATCCAGGCGGCATCTGCTGGTGAGGCTGGCCGCGGCTTCTCGGTCGTTGCCGAAGAAGTGCAGCGTCTGGCCGAGCGTTCGGCCGATGCCACACGGCAGATTTCGGCGCTGGTCAAGGCGATTCAAACCGACACGCAGGACGCCGTTGGCGCCATGGAGCGCTCGACGCACGGAGTCGTTGAAGGGGCTCGTCTGTCGGACAACGCCGGTGCCGCGCTGAGCGAAATCGACCAGGTATCGCGGCGCTTGGCGGTGCTGATCGAGCAGATCTCGGCATCGACTTCCAGCGAAGCCAATCTGGCCAACGACGTCGCCGGCAACATCCAGCATATTTTTGCCGTGACCGAGCAAACGGGTGAGGGCACGCGCTCAACCGCGGCGCAAGTCCGTGAGCTTTCCAAGGTGGCCGAGGAATTGCGGCAGTCGGTTGCCCGATTCCGCATCGCCTGACCGGGCTTGTCATGCAACTCCAATGAGTGACTGATCCATGCTTCCAGAAGCCAACGCTGTTGAAAACGCCAGTCTCGAGCCAGATCTTGGGCCCTTGGCCTGGGTGCTCGACGAACTGCGCAAGTCACTCGATTCGGCCAACCTGGCGTTGCGGCGTTTTGTCCGCGACGCCGAGCTGTCGCGTGGCTCGGACATCGCCGCGCTTGACGCCAGCCACTTGCGCATCGCCCGCCAACAGCTGCATCAGGCCGTTGGCGCGCTGGAAATGGTTGGCTTTGAAGTGCCCGCGCGCATGTTGCGGGCGATGGAGGCGCTGGTCCAAAAGTTTGTTCAGAAGCCGGAGTTCTGTAGCGACGACGCGGCCCTGCGCGTTGAGCGCGCCAGTTTTGCCTTGGCCGACTACTTGGAGGCGGTTCTCAAGGGTAAAAAATATTCCTCGGTGGCCCTGTTTCCGCAGTACCACGACGTGCTCGACCTGACTGCCGCGGAGCGCATCCACCCGGCCGATCTGTGGCCCTACGACTGGCACTGGATCAACGTTGACGCCCCTGATGGCACGCTGCCGCTGCGTTACGACTCTGCGGTGCGTTCGCGCGTCGACGGCTTTGTGCTCAAAGTCGTCAAGACGTGCCAACCGGCGTCGGCGCTGGCCATGCGCGACGTCAGCCTGGGCTTTGCCGCGCACCAGACAGAGATCAATTCGCGGGTGTTCTGGATGATTTCCGCAGGCTTTTTTGAGGCCGTGGCGCTGCGCCTGTGCGCCTGTGACGTTTACGTCAAACGCGCCGCGTCGCATGTGCTTTTGCAATACCGGCAACTGGCCCGCGGCTCGGCGGAAATTTCCGAGCAACTGGTGCGCGATTTGCTGTTCTTTTGTGCCCAGGCGGTGCCGGCGGCAACGCAACCGGCACCGAGCCTGCGTGCGGTGCAACAGGCCTATGGCGTGGTGCAAGCCGCCCCAGTTGACTATCACAAGCCGCAGTTTGGCCGTTTCGATCCAGCGGTGCTGGTGCAGGCGCGCAAGCGTGTGGCTGCGGCGGCAGAGACCTGGTCGACTCTGTCGGGTGGCGATATCGGACGCCTCAAGGCGGCCAGCGACCAGTTCACGCTGGTGGCCGATTCAGTCGTCAAGCTGCACCCCGAGAACCGCGACTTCGCTGCCGCGCTGACGCGCTCGCTTGACGGTGTGGCGCGCGCTGGCAAAGTGCCGGCACCTTCGGTGGCCATGGAAGTGGCCACGGCGGTGCTGTACCTTGAAGCTGCTTACGAAGAGATGGATCCCGACAGCAGTCAGACGCTGGAGCGCGGCCAACGCCTGGCGCAACGGCTCGACCACGTCATGGCGCTGAACACGCCCGAGCCCCTGGATCCCTGGATGCAGGAACTCTACCGGCGCGTCAGCGACCGGCAGGTGATGGGCAGCGTCGTCGATGAGTTGCGCACCACGCTGGGCGAGGTTGAGGCGGCGCTCGACAAGTTTTTCCGCAAACCCGACGAAACCCTGCCGCTGCACGAAGTCCCTGGACGTCTGTCGCAAATGCGTGGCGTGTTTTCGGTGTTGGGGCTTGACCAGGCGGCGACGGCGGCGCTGCGCATGCGCGACAGCGTCGAGCGGTTGCTGGTCGACAGTTTTGCCGATCCGGCGGCACGATCACTGGCGTTCGAGAAGCTGGGCAACAGTCTGGGCACGATGGGCTTTTTGATCGACATGCTGAGTTACCAGCGGGAGATGGCCAAGAAGCTGTTTGTCTACGACGACGAGCTCGGCGAATTCAGGTCGCTGATGGGCGTGCAAAAACCGCCCGAAACGAGCGCGCCGCCGGCGCCGCTGATCTCGCCCGAGCCGGTCGTCAGCGTCGAGCCGGTGGCCGATCCGCTGGCGCCAGCGGTGGCTGCCTTGGCGGCTGCTGCGCCTTCGCCCGTTGAACCGCCGGTGACCGAACCCGTCGCTACCAAAGAGGAGGTCGATGACGAGGACGACATCGAGCTGCGCTCGATCTTTTTGGAGGAGGCGCGTGAAGTCGTCAAGGCCGGTCTGGAAACCGTCGCGGCCTTGCACGAGGACAACGCCAATTTTGAGCTGCAAACGGGTCTGCGCCGCGCCTTTCACACGCTCAAGGGCAGTTCGCGCATGGTCGGTTTGGGGGAATTTGGTGAGGCCGCCTGGGCGCTGGAGCAGTTGCTCAACGCCTGGTTGCCGCAACAGCGACCGCTGCCTGCGGACATGTTGCAAACGTCGCAACAGGCGCTTGACGCCTTTGCCGCCTGGGTCGAAGCGATTGCCGCCGGCGTTGATGCGCCCTGGCGGGCGCAGCCGTTTGCGCGAGTGGCCGACAGTTTGCGGCAGGACGGGGTGTTCCTTGAGTTGGTGCAGGAAGCGGGTGTGCCGCCCTTTGTGCGCGAGCCACTGGTTGAAGTGGCAAGTTCTGCCGATGTTCGGCCCGACATGCCTGCGCCGGCCGAGGTTCCGGCCGAGGCGAGCGCACACGCCGACACCGAGGTCGCGCCAGCGGCGTTGGCCGACGATGACGCCGACGACTTTTCGCCGACGCTCATCCGCGACTTTGGCGACACCAAGACGCAAGACTTCACCGACACCAAAGAGCCGGATTTTGCCGACACCATGCTCAGCCAAGTGGCTGAATTGGGGCAGCCCGAACCGTTGCACCAGCCGCAAGACGCTGAATCGGTGCCTGACGTCTCGGACGACCAGATCAAGCTGATCGGCTCGTTGCGCATCGGCATTCCGCTGTACAACGTCTACTTGAATGAAGCCGACGAGTGGTCGCGGCGCTTGCTCACCGAGCTGACCGAGTGGTCGCTAGAGCTCAATCAGCCGGTTCCCGAAGGCCCGGTGGCCTTGGCGCATTCGCTGGCGGGCAGTTCGGCCACCGTCGGTTTTGCCGCCCTGTCCGGGCTGGCGCGCACGTTTGAGCACGCCATGGAACACACCCGTCTGGGGGTGCTCGGCCTGGCTGACCATGCCCGGCTGTTCATCAACGTCGCGGAAGATATTCGCCGGCTGTTGCACCAGTTTGCTGCTGGTTTCCTCAAAGAGCCCAACAGCGAGTGGGTCGACGCCTTGCAGGCGATTCTGGCCAGCGATTTTTCGACCCAGGAGCTGTCGGTGGCCGCGGGCGACGATGCCGCCGCTCCAGCCCCGGCCGCCGCGCCCCATGCGCTGATGGCGACGCCGCAGCGAGCGCTGCCCGCGGGCGAGGCTGAAATTGAAGCGGTCGACGCTATCGACGTTGACCTGTTCCCGATTTTTGAAGAAGAGGCGCAGGAGTTGTTGCCGGCGCTCGGCAGCGCGTTGCGTCAGTGGTGCGCCCGGCCCGACAACCTGGGTGCGCGCCAGGAGGCCCTGCGCCTGCTGCACACGCTCAAGGGCAGTGCGCGCTTGGCCGGCGCCATGCGTTTGGGAGAAATGGCGCACCGCATGGAGTCTGCCGTGCAGGTCATCGACGCGGCGTCGGCGCAAAGCAGTCAGCTCGACCCGGTGCTGGCGCGTTTTGACGCCATCGCCAGCAACTTTGAGCGCTTGCGCGAGGCCCCGCCAGAGACGCTGCTGCTGCCCGAAGCACCGACTGGACAGCTCGCCGACGAAGTTCCGATAGCCTCGGCCGAACCCGCCTCGCCGCTGGACGCCGAGCACAAAGTCTCCGTCTGGGCGACCCCGGCGCCGTCGGCGGCACCCGCGGTGGTGCATCGCAACGTTGGTCAGACCATCCGGGTCAAGTCGCAATTGATCGACCGCATGGTTGACCAGGCCGGCGAGGTGATGATTTCGCGCGCTCGGCTCGAATCACGCCTCGGCCAGTTGCGCGGCTCACTGGACGAACTCACCACCAACCTGGAACGCCTGCGCACGCAGCTGCGCGACATGGAGGTGCAATCCGAGTCGCAGATGCAGTCGCGTCTGGCGCAAACCAAAGACGTGGCGCAAGGCTTTGATCCGCTCGAGTTCGACCGCTTTACCCGTGTCCAGGAGCTCACACGCATGATGGCCGAGTCGGTGCACGACGTCGCCACCCTGCAGCGCAACCTGCAACAGACCGTCGCTGGCGTGGAAGACGATCTGGTCGCCCAGGCCCGGCAAACGCGTGAATTGCAGCGCTTTTTGTTGCGCACGCGCATGGTCGAGTTCGACAGCATTTCTGAGCGTTTGTTTGGTGTCGTGCGTCAAGCCAGCAAAGACTTTGGCAAGCAGACCCGGCTCGAGATCAACGGGGGTGCGCTGGAGCTGGACCGCGGTGTGCTCGAGCGCGTCGTGGCGGCTTTTGAACATCTGCTGCGCAACGCCGTCGGCCACGGCATCGAAGACGCGGCCAGCCGTCAGGCCGCGGGCAAACCGGCAAGCGGCCTGATCACCGTCAACGTCGAGCAGCAAAGCAATGACGTCGCCGTCACCTTTGCCGACGACGGCGGCGGGCTCGACTTGGCGCGCATCCGCAGCAAGGCGCTCGACGCCGGCCTCATCAGCGCTGAACAAATTTTGAGCGATGGGCAAGTCGCAAATCTGATCTTTTCCTCCGGCTTGTCGACCGCCCACGAGGTCAGTGAGATGGCTGGGCGCGGCATCGGCATGGACGTCGTGCGCAGCGAGGTCAACAGCCTGGGCGGCCGCATCGAACTCAGCACGCAACCGGGCCGCGGTACGCAGTTCAAGTTGGTTTTGCCGCTGACGACGGCGGTCAACCAAATTGTCCTGTTCCGCGCCGGTGACGTTGTCATGGGCGTGCCCGCCAGCCTGGTGGAGTTGGTGCGCCGTGTGCCCAGCGCCGACATCGTGGCGTCTTATGCCAGTGGTCACTTCGACTACAACGGTGAGTCGCTGCCGTTTTACTGGTCTGGCGCGCTGCTGCAAGCGAGCGCGCGCAGCGCCGAGCACGAAGGCAAGACAGGCTCTGTTGGCATCTTCCGCAGCGCTGGCCAACACGTCGCCGTGCACGTCGACGAGGTGCTGGGCAACCAGGAAGTGGTGGTCAAGAACCTGGGCTCGCAACTGTCGCGCTTGCCCGGGCTGGCGGGCATGTCGATGCTGGCCTCGGGTGCGGTGGTGTTGATCTACAACATGGTGGCCTTGTCGGTTGCCTATGGCGAGCGGGCCCGGGCGTTCACTGCCGACGCGTTGGCCTCAGGCACGCCGGCGGCCTCCCACGTCGCCGCCAACCAGGCGCCGCTGGTGCTGGTGGTCGACGACTCGATCACCGTGCGTCGTGTCACCCAGCGCCTGCTCAAGCGCGAGGGTTTTCGCGTCGCCTTGGCCGCTGACGGCCTGCTGGCCCTGGAGCAACTGGCGCAAGAAAAACCCAGCGTCGTCTTGTCCGACATCGAAATGCCGCGCATGGACGGCTTTGACCTGGTGCGCAATATCCGCGCCGACGCGGCGCTGCAAGATCTGCCGGTGATCATGATCACCTCGCGCATCGCCGAGAAACACCGCGAGTACGCGCGCGCGCTCAAGGTCGACCACTACCTGGGTAAACCGTTCCCGGAAGACGAGCTGATCGGCCTGGTGCGCGGCTACTGCGGCATCGCCCAAAACGCCTGACGGCGTGGCTTGACCCTGGCCGCGACCAGCGTGTCTCGGGTTCATCCCTGCGGCGACTTCTTCACCGCCGCGTAACGCACCAAGGTGCGCGCGCGGGCGGCGTCGTGCGCGACGATCGGCTTCGGATAGTTGTCGCCCAGGCGCACACCGGCGGTGCGCAATTCATCGACACTGGCGGTCCACGGCGCGTGAATGCGCTTGTCCGACAGCGCCGCCAATTGCGGCAGGTAGCGGCGGATGAACTTGCCCTGCGGGTCAAATTTTTCGCTTTGACTGACGGGGTTGAAGATGCGGAAGTAGGGCTGCGCGTCGCAACCGCTGGAGGCTACCCATTGCCAGCCGCCGTTGTTAGCCGACAAATCGAAATCGTTGAGGTGGCTGGCGAAGTAGCCTTCGCCCCAGCGCCAGTCCAGGCCCAGGTCCTTCACCAGAAAACTGCCCACCACCATGCGCAGGCGGTTGTGCATGTAGCCGCTCTGGTTGATCTGCACCATCGCTGCGTCGACCAGCGGGTAGCCGGTCTGGCCAGCGCACCAGGCGGCAAACAGCGCCTGGGCTGGCGCGCCACGCTCCCACTGAATGGTGTCGTACTCGGGCTTGAATGCAGCCGTGGCGACGTGCGGAAAATTGGCCAGGATCGCCGCGTAAAAGTCGCGCCAGATCAGCTCGCTCAACCACACGGCCGCGCCGGCGCTGCCAACAATTTGCCGCTGCCAGGCCAGTGCCGCCAGTTGGCGCACCGACACCGTGCCAAAGCGCAAGTGCACGCCCAGGTAACTGGGGCCTTTGACGGCCGGAAAGTCGCGCGTCGCGTGGTAATCGTCGAGCCGCTCGAAAAAATCCTCCAGCAAAGCGCGCGCGCCGGACATGCCGGTGGGCAGTTTCAGGCTGGCCAGGTTGCTCGTCTGAAAACCGAGTTCGACCAACTGTGGCACGCCCTGCTGGTATTGGGCCGGCCGCTCGGCCAGGTGGCTTGCCAGTGCGGTGCAGTCGTGCGCTTGCAGGTGTGCCTCCGTGACGCTGGCCAGCCATTTGGCTTTGTAAGGGGTGAATACGCCGTAAGGCGCACCGCCTTGCGTCAGCAGCTCGCGACCTTCAAAAACGACGTGGTCTTTGCAGGTAATGAAGTCGATGCCGTGGCGCCGGAGCGCACCTGCGACGTCGGCGTCGCGGGCCAGCGCTTGCGGCTCATAGTCTCGCCCGGCGAAAACCGCGCCGACGTCCAACGCGTGCGCCAGCGCCACCACTTCGGCGCGGGCGTTGCCGTGGCGCACGATCAGGCCGGCCTGCGCACAGCCGCTGAGCTGGCGCAACGCTACGTCCAGTTCCACCAGCGACTCGCGAATGAACTCGACACGCCGGTCAACGCGTGGCAGCGGGTCAAGAATCTCGCGGTCGAAGACAAAAAGGCAGTAAACGCGCCGACAGCGCGACAGCGCCAGGTGCAGTGTGGCGTTGTCGATGCTGCGCAGGTCGCGACGCAACCACAGCAGCCCGGCGTCGAATTCGGTACGCGTGTTCATCGTTAAAATTTACCCATGTCGGCTGATTCTGCATCCACCAATCTGACGAATCATTTTCTGATCGCCATGCCGGGTTTGCAGGATGACTTGTTTGCCCGCAGTGTCGTTTATCTCTGTGAACACAGCCAGCGCGGCGCGCTCGGGCTGGTTATCAACAAACCCTGCGATTTTTCACTCAAGGAATTGTTCGACAAGGTCGAGCTGCCCTTGTTGCGCGACGACCTGGCGCAGTCGCCCGTGTTCCTTGGCGGCCCGGTGCAGACCGAGCGCGGTTTTGTGTTGCACGAGGCAACGTTTGCCGAAGCCGCCCAGGCCGACAACCCGGTGTATTCATCGACGATGGCGATTCCCGGCGGGCTGGAGATGACCACCTCGCGCGACGTGTTGGAGGCTTTGTCCAGCGGTGCCGGGCCACGCCGGTTGATGGTGTCGCTGGGCTATTCGGCGTGGGGCGAAGGGCAGCTGGAGGCCGAACTGGGTGATAACAGCTGGCTGACGGTGCCGGCCGACGCGCGGCTGATCTTTGACACGCCGGTGCCCGAGCGCTACCCGCAGGCGCTTAAATTGTTGGGGTTAGAGGCCTGGATGCTGGCCTCGGATGCTGGCCACGATTGATATGAAAAATCGTGCTCTAGACCAGTCAAATAAAGGGAATGTAGCTATTGCTATGGTAGCAAACAGCGGCCAGACTTTCCTCGCCCTGGACTTTGGTGTCAAACGTACCGGGTTTGCTGTTGGCAACCGTTTGCTGCGCACGGCGCAGCCGCAGGGCACCATCGCTGCGCAGGGCGACGCGCGTTTTGCGCTGATTGCCGAGCAGCTCAAAGCCTGGCAGCCCGACGCGCTGGTGGTTGGCGTGCCGTTCCACCCGGACGGCGCGGCCCACGAGAACACGCAAAAAGCCCGGCGTTTTGCGCGCCAGTTGCATGGGCGTTTTGGCTTGCCGGTGTTTGAGGTCGACGAGCGCTACAGCACCACCGAAGCCTTGTCGCGCGGCGCGCGCGACGCCGACGCGGCGGCGGCTTGCATCATCCTGGAGCAATTTTTAAGGAGTCTTCCATGAGCCAATTGGCCCTGAACGCCGAGGCGCTGTACGCCGACCTGGTCGAGCGCGTGCGTGCGCTCTTGAAACCCGACACGCAACTCGTCGGCATCACCTCGGGGGGCGTCTGGCTGGCCGAGCGGCTGCAGCAGTCGCTGGGTTTGACCGCGCCAATTGGCGTCATTTCGTCGGCCATGCACCGCGACGATTTTTCCAGCCGCGGCATGACGGCGACGGTGCAGACGCAGATACCGTTTGACGTCAACGGCGCGCACATTCTGCTGGTCGACGACGTGTTGTTTACCGGGCGCACCATTCGCGCCGTCCTCAACGAGCTGTTCGACTTTGGCCGCCCGGCCAGCGTCCGGCTGGCGGTGCTGGTTGACCGTAGCGGGCGGCAGTTGCCGATCCAGCCGGATGTGTATGCGGCGCGTATCAGCCTGCCGGCCGACCAGTCGCTGTCGTTGGCGCGCAATGACGCCGGCGAGCTCAGCTTCAACGTGAAAGGGCACTAGCCATGCTGTCCAAGAAAAACCCCCAGCTCAATAAAAACGGCGAACTCATCCACCTGCTGACCACCGAGGGTCTGCCCAAGGACATTCTCAACCAGGTGCTCGATACCGCCAGCAACTTTGTCTCGGTCGGCAACCGCGAGGTCAAAAAAGTCCCGCTGCTACGCGGCAAAAGCGTCTTCAACCTGTTCTTTGAAAATTCGACGCGCACGCGCACCACGTTCGAGATCGCCGCCAAGCGCCTGAGCGCCGACGTGATCAACCTCGACATCGCCAAGTCGTCGTCGTCCAAGGGCGAAACCTTGCTCGACACGGTAGCGAATCTGAGCGCCATGGCGGCCGATATTTTTGTTGTGAGGCACAACGAGTCGGGTGCGCCCTACCTGATCGCCCAGCACGTGGCGCCGCACGTGCACGTGGTCAACGCCGGTGACGGCCGCCACGCGCACCCGACGCAGGGCCTGCTCGACATGTACACCATTCGCCACTACAAGAAAGACTTCACCCAGTTGAGCGTGGCGATCGTCGGCGACGTGCTGCACTCACGTGTGGCGCGCTCCGATATTCATGCGCTGACCACGCTGGGGTGCCCAGACGTGCGCGTTGTGGGCCCAAAAACGCTGGTGCCCGCCGACCTGGCGCCCATGGGTGTGCGCGTCTGCCACACGCTGCAAGAGGGCATCAAGGACTGCGACGTGGTGATCATGCTGCGCATGCAAAACGAGCGCATGAGCGGCGCGTTGCTGCCGTCGAGCCAGGAATTTTTCAAGAGCTTCGGCCTAACGCCACAGACGCTGCAGTGGGCCAAGCCCGACGCCATCGTCATGCACCCGGGGCCGATCAACCGCGGTGTCGAGATCGAATCGGCGGTGGTCGACGGCGGGCACAGCGTGATCCTGTCGCAAGTCACCTTTGGCATCGCCGTGCGCATGGCGGCCATGAGCATCGTCGCCGGCAACAACGCCTGAACCCGCTTTAGGACAGTAACCCATGAACACTTCAAATTTGCTTTTGATCCGCGGCGGACGGGTCATCGACCCCGCCACAGGTTTTGATGAAAAAGCCGATGTAGCCCTTGCCAATGGCGCGGTTGTAGCTATCAAAAATATACCAAATGACTTCTCTGCGGCGCAAACGCTCGACGCCAGCGGCTGCCTCGTGCTGCCTGGTTTGGTGGACCTGGCGGTGCGTCTGCGTGAGCCCGGTTACGAGCACGCGCGCATGCTCGAGTCCGAGATGGCCGCGGCCATGGCCGGTGGTGTCACCAGCCTGGTGTGCCAGCCCGATACCGACCCGGTGCTCGACGAGTCGGGCCTGGTCGAGATGCTGCGTTTTCGCGCCGAGAAGTTGCAACAGGCGCGCGTTTATCCGCTCGGTGCGCTGACGCAAGGGCTCAAGGGCGATGTGCTGAGCGAAATGGTCGAACTCACCGAAGCGGGTTGCGTGGCGTTCAGCCAGGCCGAGGTGGCGCTGGCCAATACCCAGGTGCTGCAACGCGCATTTCAATACGCCAGCACCTTTGGCTACGCGGTGTGGTTGCGCCCGCAAGACGCTTACCTTGGCACCGGTGTCGCCGCCAGTGGCGCGCTGGCCACGCGCATGGGGCTGGCCGGTGTGCCGGTGATGGCCGAGACGATTGCCATGCACACCATTTTCGAGCTGATGCGCGCCACCGGCGCGCGCGTGCACCTGTGTCGCGTCAGCAGCGCTGCTGGTGTAGCGCTGGTGCGCCAGGCCAAGCGCGATGGCCTGAAGCTGACGTGCGACCTCAGCATCAATTCATTGCACCTGACCGACGCCGACGTCGGTTACTTTGACAGCCGCGCGCGCCTGCGTCCGCCACTGCGCCAGCAGCGTGACCGCGACGCGCTGCGCGCCGGCTTGGCTGATGGCACGATCGACGCGCTGGTGTCGGACCATACCCCGGTGGACGACGACGCCAAGGCCTTGCCGTTTGCCCAAAGCGAACCCGGAGCCACCGGGCTGGAACTGTTGCTGAGCCTGGCCTACAAGTGGCATCAGGACAGCGGGGTGGACTTGCAGCGCGCGCTGGCCAGCGTCACCTGTGCGCCCGCGCAGGTGCTGGGCCAGGCCATCGGCACGCGCCATGGGCGCACCGGCCGTTTGACCGTGGGTGGTCTGGGCGACCTGTGCGTATTTGACCCGGCAGCCGCCTGGACGGTACAACCCGATGCGCTGCGCAGCCAGGGCAAGCACACGCCGTTTTCGGGTTACGAGTTGCCGGGGCGCGTGCGCTACACGCTGGTCGGCGGGCGCGTCGTTTACCAGCGGTGACGCCCTGGGCGGTGTGCCCTGCGCGGCCGGCGTCGCGTTGAACCGCTCAACGATGGCGCCGACTTGCCGCCGATGGTCTGCGTGCTTGACGCAGCGTCGGCTGTCTACTTTGCCACGCCGAGTTTCTCGCGCCAGCCGGGGAACAGTTTGTCGGCGTCGTGCGGGAACGACTCGAAGGCACGGGCAAACTCACGGTGCTCCTTGGCCCATTCGATCGGGTCGGCGCCGGCCTTCCAGCACTCGTACGCCTGACGCAGCGAAATCGCCCCGGCCGCGGGTGAGTCGAGGTGGCCGTACGAGCCGCCGCCGGCGGTGTTGATGATGTTGCCGTGGCCCAGGTTTTCAAAGAAGCCCGGCAAGCGCAGCGCGTTCATTCCGCCCGAGATGATCGGCGTGGTGGGTTTCATGCCGTACCAATTTTGAAAATAAATCGGGCCCTGGCATTCGTTGCGCTCGATCATGTAGGCAATTACGCGGTCGTCGCTTTCTCCCTCCATCTTGCCGTGACCCATGGTGCCGACGTGGATGCCTGAGGCACCTTGCAGACGGCTCATCTTGGCCAGCACAAAGGCGGTGTAGCCGCGCTTGGCGCTGGGGCTGGTGATCATGCCGTGACCGCCACGGTGGTAGTGCAGGTATTGGTTGGGGTATTGACGGCGCGCCGTGGTGACCATGCCCGGGCCGCCGACAAAACCGTCGACCAGAAACGCCAGCTTGTCGGCGTCGGTACCAAAGGTCTCCAATGCAAAGTCGGCCCGGGCGCACATCTCGTAGTGGTCGTCGGCGGTGATGTTCATCGAGAACAGCTTGGCCTGACCGGTCTTGTCCTGAGCCCGTTTGAGCGCGTCGTAGACCAACGGCAGCGTCTTCTTGATCGGTGCAAAAACCTGGTTGCCTTGCGGCTCGTCGTTCTTGATGAAGTCACCACCGAGCCAGAACTCGTAAGCCGCTGCGGCAAACGGCTCCGGTCGCAGGCCCAGCTTGGGCTTGATGATGGTGCCGCTGATGTAGCCGCCGTCTTGCACCGGGCGGCCCAGAATGCGCCACAGGTCGCTGATGTCCTTGGCCGGGCCGTCAAACATCTGGATCACGCGCGGCGGCATGTAAAAGTCGATCATCTTGGCGTGCTTGATGTCGCCCATGCCCTGATTGTTGCCAATGGCCAGGGTCAAAAACGACACCAGCATAAAGCGCCCGTCGGTGATGTTGCGGTCAAACAGCTCCAGCGGGTAGGCGATGCGCATGTCCTCGGTGGCTTCGTCGATGTGGTAGACCAGCGCGTCGACGCCCTTGGTGAAGTCGTCGGTCGTTGACACTTCCACATTGGTGCCGGTGGACGACTCGGCGGCAAAGTGCGCGGCCGCTTCCAGGTAGCCCAGGCCGGATTTGGGGGCCATTTTGTAGGCCACCAGAATGTGCTTGCCGGCGGCGATCAGGTCTTCTTCTTTGAGGCTCAGGTCAGCGTAACGATTCGATTGATCCATGGCTTGTCTCCGGTTGTGGTGATGCGATGGACCGCACTATAGGCAAGCTGATTCATCATGAAAATTAAATTAAATTGAATTGTTAATCAGATTTGTCTGATGAATACGTGTGATTTTGCAATCCTCTTGTGGGCGATGTGTCCCATTCCTATAGGACACAGCCGGTGGTAGCGTCGGGCCACCTCAATGCATCGCTCGCCAGCAACGGAGACTATGAATATCTAGATTACATAAATCAAAAATATCATTTAATGATGCTATTGTGCTATGTCAAATCTAGATGACCCGCGCGATCTCGGCTTTTCTGCCGCGCTGTCAGTCATCGACCGTTGCCAGATTGCCATGTTGCGGGAAGTGGCCCATGCCAATGATGGGCGGCTGGTCCTCAAGGGAGGGATGGCCATGCGTGTTGCGGTGGGCAGCATGCGGCTGACCAAAGACGTTGCCTTTGACCGGGCAGAAGGCATGTCGATCGCATCGGTACACAGTCATCTCAGGCACGCGCTGCAGCGTGCGGTGCAATCCGCTGGTTTGCGCGGGGCGGAGATTGACCTGGGCAAAAGCACTGACACGACGGTGCGCATGCGTCTGGCCGGTGTTGTGCAGGGCACGCCCGTGCGCTTCGTGGTCGAGGTTTCAGGGCGTCATCCGGCGCCCAAGAGTTGTCAGGCCAGAGTGCAGGTGACACCGCCCGCTCGCGACGGCATGGCGCCGTTTGTCATGACCTGCCATACCCAAAACATGCTGGCATGCCAACCGCAGGTCATTTTGGCGTCTCGCGTGGGCCAGCCAGCGCTGTTGCAGATCAAGACCGATGCGCTGGACAAGGTGACATCGATTGACTTCCAGCTGGCACAGCAAGAGCTCCTGCCATATATCCCGCCAGACCAGCGCGCCGCGCTGACGCATGATCGGTGGGAAGAAATGACACTGACGGTGGCGCAGGTGGTTCAGTCCTGGGTCAGCGGTGCGTCCGCGTTGCCTACTGTGACTATGGGTTCGCCATGACAGCCCCATGGAAATTGGCCATGGATGCCACGCTGATACACAGCGCGGTTGAAGTCTGGACGACGTCAAGTTTGTACAGCGAGGCCTTGCTGCACGCTCGGCCTCCCTCGCGCGCGACGTTTGATCGCTGGATTTGTGAGGAAGTGCAAGCGGGCAAGCTCAGGAAACTTCGCGCCGGCATTTTTATCAACGCCGCTGGAAACGTCGGTGTCAGCCCGGCAGCAGCAGGGTACATTCGTCGCTCAGCCGTGCCCAGCCTGTCGTGGGTGCTTGAGCAGCATTGGCTGCTAAGTAACTTCAGTGACACCATCACCTGCACGGTGCCCATGGTACCCGGGCTGCAAGTACCCAATCTCAGTGCGGTCAGAACGCCTTACGGCACGTTCCAGTTCCGGGCCTTGCCGTGGCGTTTGCACGAACTTGACGCCGTGCCGGTCGCGGACTGGCGCGACAACGGCTACGCCCACCCGCGGGCGACACCAGAAAAAGCGTTTTGCGATTGGCTGTACCTGGGGCAGTCGCCACGCAGCAGTTTGCGACTTCTCCCCCCCTGGAGCTGGAACTTGACAAGCTCGACAAACCCCGGTTGCGCCGAATCGTCAAGGCCATGGCCATCGGCTCCGTGTTGGACACCTGGCAGGTCAACAAGCGCCGCCAAGACATGGACCCGGACGTGCAGGAAGGCACCAAGGTCTGAAATTCACGGAGAATCAGGCGCTGTTACTGCCACCACTTTTCATCTGGTTCAAAGGAGTCTTCCATGCCGATCGTCGTATTCAACCAAAAAGGCGGTGTTGGCAAGTCGACCATCACCTGCAACCTGGCGGCCATCAGCGCGGTGCAGGGGCGGCGCACGCTGGTGATTGACCTGGACCCACAGGGCAACTCCACCAACTACCTGCTCGGTGCGTTTGCCACCGATGAGCAACCGAGCGCCGCAGACTTTTTTGAGCAGACCCTGAGCTACAGCTTTCGCGTTGTGGCGCCAACCGAATATGTGCTGGAAACGCCGTTTGAAAACCTCGACCTGATGCCCTCCAGTCCGGCGCTCAATGAACTGGTCGTCAAGCTTGAGAGCCGGCAAAAAATTTACAAGCTGCGCGAGGCGCTCAAGCAGTTGGGCCAGACGTATGAACGCATTTACATCGACACCGCGCCGGCCTTGAACTTTTACACGCGCGCCGCACTGATTGGCGCCACCGGCTGCCTGATTCCATTTGACTGCGACAGCTTTTCGCGCCAGGCCTTGTACGGGCTGCTGGACAACGTCAACGAGATTCGCGCTGACCACAACCCAGATTTGCGTGTCGACGGCATCGTCGTCAACCAGTTTCAGCCGCGCGCCAATCTGCCGCAGCGCATGGTCGCCGAACTGATCGACGAAGGCTTGCCGGTGCTGCAGCCGTACCTGCCGTCGTCGGTGCGCATTCGCGAGTCACACGAGCAGTCGCGGCCGATGATTTACCTCGACCCCAGCCACAAAATCACGCTGGCGCTGGTGGCGCTGCACGACCGCTTGCGCGCCTGAGCGCCGGTGGCACCCGGTACGGTTTAGCGCATGAACTTGCCGCCGGCCGAGATGATCGACAAGTCGGCAAAGTCCAGTCCGGTGTGGCTGGTCTTGCTGTAGTTGACTTCCAGTCCACCGATGTCGATTTTGAGGTCTTCCAGCGCCGCCAGCAGTTTGTCGCGCGTCGGCTTGGCACCACTGCGGCGCAAGGCTTCGACCATTACCTTGGCTGAGGCAAAGCCTTCGAGCATCGCCGGGCTGACCTCGGTTGCGCCGCGCGCCTTGGCCAGTTGCGACGCTTCCTTGACCAGCGCGTAGTTGAAGCTCTGCGGAAATACCTGGGTGACGATGACGCCGCGCGCCTGCTCGCCGAGCAGTTTGACGAAGCCGCCGGAGGCGTTGTTCGACAGCGTGACGAACTGCGCGTGGCTGCCCGCGGCGCGGATGTCCTGAATGCCCTTGACGACCGCGGTGCCGGAGCCAATGATCATCACCGTCTGCGCTTGCGCCTTGACGACATCGGCGGCGATCGCCGAAAAGTCTGGCGTCTTGCGGTCAAACTTGGCCAGCACCACCGGCGTGAGCTGGTTGGCGCTCAAGCCTTTTTGCGCGCCGACCAGCGCGTCGCTGCCAAAGGTGTCGTCGACGTGCACCAACGCGACGCGCCTGATGCCGGTGGTCACCAGGTGGGTGATGGCTTTCTCGGCTTCACGCTGGTAAGTGGCGCGCACGTTGAAGACGAACGGCTGCACCGGCTGGTGAAAGACCATGGCGCCGGTGGACGGCCCGATCAAGGGCACGCGGTGTTGTTGCAACAGTGGCAGCAGCCCCTGGTTGTGCGGCGTGCCGCGCGTCATGAACAGCGCCAGCACCTTCTGCTCTTCGATCAGCTTCTTGGCATTGGCCAGCGTTTGCTGCGTTTCAAACTTGTCGTCCAGCGTGATGACCTTGACCTTTTCGCCAAGGACGCCGCCTTTGCCGTTGACGTGGTCGAGGTACAGGCTGGCACCGAGCATCGACTCTTTTACCGTGGCGGCGGTGGCACCGGTGACGCCCACCGTCTGGCCAATCAGCAGTTGCGCCTGGGCACTGCCCCAGCCGGCGATCAGGCAAAAAAACAGGGTCAACGTCGTGCGAAGTGTCTTCATTGTTCGGGTCTCCTCGGGTCAGTCTAGCATCCGCGGCGTCGTCGCTGGGAAACGCCAAAACCCTGCGCCAGGACGGGCGGGTTGGCGTCCCTAGAATGTTTGCCCTCAACAGCCGGAAAAGTCTCCATGACACAGGGAACCATCCGCATTCGCGGCGCGCGTCAGCACAATCTGAAAAACCTTGACCTGGACCTGCGCACCGGCGAGTTGACGGTGGTCACCGGGCCGAGCGGCTCGGGCAAATCGAGTCTGGTTTTCGACACCTTGTTTGCCGAGGGGCAGCGCCGCTACGTCGAAACGTTTTCGGCCTACGCGCGGCAGTTTCTCGACCGCATGGACAAGCCGGCGGTGGACCGGGTCGACGGCGTGCCGCCGGCCATTGCCATCGATCAGACCAACCCGGTGCGCTCCAGTCGCAGCACCGTTGGCACGATGACCGAGCTCAACGACCACCTGAAGCTGCTGTTCGCCCGCGCCGCCCAGTTGTTCGACCAGGACAGCGCCCAGCCAGTGCGCCACGACACGCCGGCGTCGATCTATGACGAATTGCAGCGTCGCGCCGCCGCGCTGGCCGCCACAGCAACCTTGGCCGACGTGACCGAGGCCGGTGACGTACGGCTGGCCATCACCTTTTCGGTGGAGCTGCCGGCCAGCACCACCGCCGACGAGGTGGCACAGTGGTTGTCGGTCAGCGGTTTCACCAAGGTGCAGGCGCAGCGGCTGGTCGGTGAACGGCTGCTGCTCGACGTCGTCGCCGACCGCTTTCGCTGCGGCCATGTCGAGCGCACGCGGGTGGTCGAAGCGATCGAAGTGGCCCTCAAGCACGGCGCTGGCCATCTTGCCGTTTATGTAATAAATCAGCCGGTAGTCCTTATAAAAAAAGGGCAGGATGATACAAATAACGAAGCAATCGACGCGCTTCCCGTGTGGCGCTTTTCCACCGGCCTGCACTGCCCGGAGAGCGACCGGTGCTACCGCGAACCAATCGCCTCGATGTTTTCGTTCAACTCGGCCGTCGGCGCTTGCGACACCTGCCGCGGCTTTGGCCGGGTCATTGGTGTCGACTACGCGTTGGTCATTCCCAACGACAGGCTGACCCTGCGCGCGGGCGCCATCAAGCCGTTTCAGACGCCGGCGTGGGCCGAGTGTCAGGACGACCTGCTGCGTCACGCGCAGGCGCACGGCATCCCGCGCGACACGCCCTGGGCGCATTTGTCGGCCGAACAGCAGCACTGGGTGATCGCCGGCGAGGCCGGCTACCGCGACGGCCAGTGGGGCAAAAAGTGGTACGGCGTCAAGCGCTTCTTCGAGTACCTGGAAACCAAGGCGTACAAGATGCACATCCGCGTGCTGCTGTCCAAGTACCGCAGCTACACGCCGTGCCCCGATTGCGCGGGTGCGCGGCTGAAGCCGGAGTCGCTGTTGTGGCGCGTCGGCAGCAAGGCACTGGCCGACGCCGTGCTGGCGCCGGCGCAGCGCGTCATGCCGCACGGCGTGCGCTGGACGCGCGCACAGCTGGAAGCCCTGCCGGGCTTGTGTTTGCACGATTTGATGCTGCTACCGCTGGACAAGCTACGGCGGTTTTTTGCGGCGATGCAGTCTGCGGCGGGCCCAGTAGCAGCGGCAGCAGACGCCGACACCAAGACACTCAAGCTGCTGTTCGATGAGATCAACACCCGCCTGCGCTATCTGTGTGAGGTCGGCATTGGCTATCTGACGCTGGATCGGCAAAGCCGTACCCTGAGCGGCGGCGAGGTGCAGCGCATCAACCTGACGACGGCGCTGGGCACGTCGCTGGTGAACACCTTGTTCGTGCTCGACGAGCCGAGCATCGGCCTGCACCCGCGTGACATGAACCGCATCATCACCGCCATGCGCCGCTTGGTCGACGCCGGCAACACGCTGGTGGTGGTCGAGCACGACCCGGCGGTGATGTTCGCTGCCGACCGCATGATCGACATGGGCCCAGGGCCGGGCGTGCGCGGCGGGCAAATCGTCTTTGACGGCAGCACGGCTGATTTGTGCCACGCCGACACGCTGACCGGCGCGTACCTGGGTGGGCGCAAGCAAGTCGGCATGGGCTTCAAACGGCTGGTCGCCGCCAACACGCCGCGCCTGATTCTGGAAGGCGCGTGCGCGCACAACCTGCAAAACGTCACCGTCGAGATTCCGCTGCAACGGCTGGTGGTCATGACCGGCGTCAGCGGCTCGGGCAAGTCGACATTGATTCAGGACACGCTGGCACCCGCGCTGCTGCGCCACTTTGGGAGGGCCAGTGACGCCCCGGGCGCCTTCACCCGGCTGCTGGGCGCCGAGCAGCTGAGCGACGTGGTGTTTGTCGACCAGTCGCCCATCGGCAAGACGGCGCGTTCCAACCCGGTGAGTTATGTGGGCGCGTGGGACGCCATTCGCGCCATCTTTGCCAGTACGCCGCTGGCGGCGCAGCGCGGCTACACCGCAGCCAAGTTCAGCTTCAACAATGGCGACGGGCGCTGTCCGACCTGCGGCGGCTCGGGCTTCGAGCACGTCGAGATGCAATTTTTGAGCGACGTCTACCTGCGCTGCCCGGACTGTGATGGCCGCCGCTACCGACCAGAGATTTTGGAGATCACCGTTGAACGGCAAGGAGATGTAACAGCAGCGATGGGCTCTGACCCCGTTTCTGCGGTGTCCGTCCAAAGCGCACCTGCATCGCCAGGCAAAGCCGCCCGCCACCTCAACGTTGCCGACGTGTTGGACTTGACCGTCAGCGAAGCCGCTGAGCTGTTCAAAAACGACCGCGACGTCATTCGCGCGCTGCAGCCGCTGGTCGACGTCGGTCTGGATTACGTCAAACTCGGCCAGCCGGTGCCGACCCTCAGCGGCGGCGAGGCGCAGCGCCTCAAGCTCGCCGGCCATCTGGCCGAGGCGGCCCGCGCCAGCGCCGCCAGCCGTCAGGCGTTGGCGCGCAAGGGCGCCTTGTTCATGTTCGACGAGCCGACCACCGGGCTGCACTTTGACGACATCGCCAAGTTGATGCGCGCGCTGCGCAAGCTGCAAGACGCCGGGCACAGCCTGCTGATCATCGAGCACAACCTGGACGTGATTCGCGCCGCTGATTGGCTGATCGACCTCGGCCCCGAAGGTGGCGACGCCGGCGGCGAAGTGGTGGCCTGCGGCACGCCGGAAGAGGTGATGTTGCACGCCACCAGCCACACTGCGCTGGCGCTAC
>JBBIGT010000024.1:0-22250 GCA_037447395.1 Comamonadaceae bacterium
GGTTGTTGGCGTGACTTTTGATGACGGTTACCTTAACAACCTGCAGCACGCCCTGCCCGTATTGCAGCGGCTCGGGTTTTCATCAACCTGCTATTGCGTCAGCCAGCGCCTGGGGCAATGCAACGATTGGGATGCCGCGCTTGGCGTCGCCCCGGCGCGCTTGATGGACGCCGCGCAACTGCGCCAATGGGTGGCCGGTGGTCAGGAGGTGGGCGCGCATACCCGCAACCACATTCATTTGCCGGCATTGTCAGCCGACGCGTGCGCGCAAGAAATTGTCCAGGGCAAAGCCGAGCTGGAAGACGCAAGCCAGTCGCCAGTGCGCCATTTTTGCTACCCCTACGGTGACTTTGAGCCGGTCCATGTGGCGCTGGTGCGCCAGGCGGGGTTTGTCAGCGCGACCACCACCGCGCGCGCGCGCTGCCAGGCGGGCGACGACTTGTGGCAACTGCCAAGGGTGCCGGTGGTGCGCTCAACCACGCTGCCGGTGTTTTGGCTGAAAGTCGGCACCGGCTATGAAGACCGGCGCGCGCTGGCTTGAAGGTGGCAGCGGTGAACGTGGTAGCCGGTGAGGTCGAGCCAGGGCGACGTTTGCGCGTGGCGGTGCTGAACCGGCGTTTCATGGCCACCGGCGGCGGCGCGGAGCGTTATTCGATCGCGCTGGTCGAGCACCTGGCGGCACGGCATGAGGTGCATGTTTTTGCCCAGGACATTGATCACCATTGGCCGGGCGTTACTTATCACCGGGTGCCGTGTCTGCTGCGCAAGCCGCGTTGGCTCAATCAACTGTGGTACGCCACCCTCACCTGGTGGGCTACGCGTCAGGGTTTTGACGTGGTGCATTCGCACGAAAACACCTGGCACGGCAATGTGCAGACGATGCACGTGCTGCCGATGCGGTTCAACCTGCTCAACGGTTTGAGTGGTTGGCGCTTGGTTTTGCGCTGGCTGAAAATCGTAACCAGCCCGCGCCTGCTGGTGTACCTGGCCTTGGAGGGCGCGCGCTTTTCGCTGCGTCGGCCGCGTGCCATCGTGCTGGCTTCGCAAACGCTGGTGGCGCAGGTGGTAAAGGCTTACCCGCACTGCCGGTCGGCGTTGCAGGTCATTACGCCGGGTGTCGAGCGCGTGTCTGGTGCGGCCAGCGCACCAGACCGGTTGGCCGCGCGCGCGGCACTGGGGTTGCCGTCGGCTGGGTATTGCTTGCTGTTTGTTGGCAATGACTATCGCAAAAAAGGTCTCGAGACGCTGCTTGCAGCCCTGGTGCAGTTGCCCTCTGACTATTTTCTGGCGGTGGTGGGCAACGCAGAACAGCTCGCTGTTTTCCAGGCGCAGGCCAAAGACCTGAACTTAGGGCAACGGGTGTTTTTCCTCGGGCCGCTGCGCGATGTGGGGCCGGCCTACGCTGCCGCCGACTGCCTGGCGCACCCGACGCGTGAAGACACCTTTGCCATGGTGGTGCTGGAAGCCCTGGCGCACGGTTTGCCGGTGGTCGTCAGCGCTGCGCAATTCTGCGGGATTGCCAGCCTTTTGCGCGACGGACAAGAGGCGTTGGTGCTGCCTGACCCGCATGATGTCTCGGCACTGGCCGCGGCAGTGCGGCGCATCCGGCAGGAGCCCGCGTTGGCGGCCAGGATGTCTGCTGCGGGCGTGGCATTTGCACACGACCATCAGTGGACAGCCCTGGCGCAGCGGCAAGCGGTAATTTACCAGCAGTTGGTCAATCAGAATACATAAGCCAAATCGGGCTCTAGAGCTTACGTATCAAGCGTCTATAGCTATCGAATCAGGTGCTATCGTGCAAGCCGAGCCGGTACAGGCGGGCGTACAAACCTTCCATTTGCAGCAATTGGGCGTGCGTGCCCGATTCGACGATGCGGCCGTGATCGAGCACCACGATGCGGTCGGCGTGGTGCACGGTCGACAAGCGGTGCGCGATCACCAGCGTGGTGCGCTGGCTCATCAGGCGCTCCAGGGCCTCTTGCACGCTGCGCTCGGACTCGGTGTCCAGCGCCGAAGTGGCCTCGTCCAGAATCAATATCGGCGCGTCCTTGTAGAGCGCCCGTGCGATCGCCAGGCGCTGGCGCTGCCCGCCCGAGAGCTCGGTGGCGTTGTGGCCGACCACGGTGTCGATGCCGTGCGGCAGACCAGCCACGTAGTCGGCCAGATTGGCCGAGCGCAGGCAGTCAAGCACGCGCGTGCGCTCGAGTGTCAGCCCCAAGGCAACGTTGGCGGCGATGCTGTCGTTGATCATCACCACCTGCTGGCTGACCAGCGCAAATTGGGCCCGCAGCGCGCGCAGGTTCCAGCCGCGCAGCTCGTGCCCGTCTAGCTCAACCCGGCCGGCGGCGATGTCAACAAAGCGCGTGAGCACGTTGACCAGCGTCGTTTTGCCCGACCCCGAAGCGCCGACCAGCGCCACCGTCTCGCCCGGCGCGATGGTCAGGGCGTCGATCTGCAAGGCGGGTGCGGCCGCCGCCGGGTAGTGCACGACCAGGTTGGTGACTTTGATCGCGCCGCTGGCGCGCGCCAACGCGAAGTCGCCGCTGGACTCGTCGGGTGTGTCTTCGACCAGCGCCCGCGCACGCTCCAGCGCCACCAGGCCGCGGGTGACCGGGCCGGATACCTCGGACAACTGGCGCACTGGCGCAATGATCATCAGCATCGCCGTGACGAAGGCGACAAAACCGCCGACCGATGTGCCGCTGCTGGCGCTTTGAAGCAGCGCCACCGAGATCACCGCCGACAAGGCCACGGCGGCGAGCAATTGCGTCAGTGGCGTCATCGCGGCACCGGCCACGGTCGACTTCATCGCCAGGTGGCGCAGCGCGTCACTGAGCCGGGCAAAGCGCTCGGCTTGCGTGGCTTGCGCGGTGTACAACCGGATGTCGCGGTGCGCCAGCACGTTTTCCTCGACCACGTATGCCAGTGCGTCGGTGGCTTGCTGATTGGCTTGCGTGAGTTTGTGCACGCGCCGCGTCAAGACCTTCATGACCCAGACCACCGCCGGAAAGATTGCCGCGACGATCAGCGTCAGCTTCCAGTTGAGGTAGAACAGATAGGCCGTCAGCGCCAGCAGCGTCAGGCCGTTGCGCGTCAGGCTGAGCATGGCGTTGACGAGCATCGTGGCACCGTTTTGCACCTCGTAAACAACGGTGTTGGACAGGACGCTTGAGCTTTGTGCTGCAAACAGTTTCAGATCGACCGCGAGAATCTTGGCGAACATCGCTCGGCGCAGCAAAGACAAGCCTTGCTGGGTAATGCGCGTCAAGCCGATTTGCGACAAATAGCCCGCCAAGCCGCGCACACCAAACAGCAGCAAGAGCGCTGCTGAAACTTCCCAAATTTCAAGTTCGCCACGCTGAAATCCGCGGTCCAACAGTGGCTTGAGCAGGGCAGGGATCATCGGTTCGGTTGCCGCGCCCACGATGGCACTGACGGCAACCAACAGCCAGGTACCAGGTTGATTGCCGAAGTAAGGCGCAAAGCGACGGATGCGCTGCATCACGCTACCAACAGGTTGCGCTGGTGCAGTGTCCATCGTTTCGGGATTTTGGGCGTTTGTCACGTGGCAGACTCCTGGCCTGACGGAGTCCGCAGGCCCAATGCCAACAAAATGCCCAAGGTGATACAAAAGTAGTCGCCGATCAGGGCGTCGTACAACGAAGAATTGAACAGACAGCCCACCGCCATAACCGATGTGACAGATACTGTTGCACGCATGATCGGCGCAGGAAACTGGAACGCGTCACGCACCAAGCCGATCAGTAGCAATAAGAGCAAAACACCGCCGCTCAAACCAAGCTCGACACCCCATAGCAGGTATTCCTGATGCGGGTTGCTCGAGGGGTTGGTGCCAAAGATGGCATCGGCTTTGGCCCCCTCCAGACGCTTGACAGTTGTGGTCCAGCTTCCAACACCGTGGCCGACCAGAGGGGCGTCAGCGATCGCCTGCACCGACCTGCGCCATGCGTGTAACCTGAAGCCTGATGAGCTCGAACTGTCGCCGCTGGCGTTGTAAGTCTGACTCTCATTCAAGACAAGAGCGACTTTGCTCTGTATTTTTGTGGACGAACCATACGCGATGAGCGCCAGCGCGATCGGCGCAATCAGTACGCTGCTCAAACGCCATCGCCGGGGAATTTGCCACATGACAATCAGCGTCAGTGCCGTCAGCGCTGCCAGATAACCGGTCTTGCCGTCCTGAAAGAACAGGACGTTGGCGATGGCTGCCAAAGCGACGCCGCCAGCGACCCAGCGCGCCCGAGGCCAGTAGCCGCGCAAATGCCAAAGCACCGCAGCGCTGGCTGCAAACATGAGCGTCTGATCGAGGTAAGTCGAGTAGACCACGTGTTTGTAGGCGTCGATGAGTTGACTGGTCGCCCAAGGCACCCGGTAGCCAGCGATCATCAGCCAGGAGCTGGCGATAAAAAAGGTCTGGCTTAAGGCAAACACCGAAAGCGCCAGCATGGCATCACGCCGGGTCCGAATCAAGGTCGCCAGCATCGCGATTTCTATAAGCTTGCCGTGTTTGGCTAGAGCCAGTGCGGCGATGTCCGTTGGCGCTTGTGTCCAAATCATGCTTAAACCCAAGATCGCGACAATGGCGATCACCAGGCGTACGGTCCAAAGATTTTTGAGCGCTCGATCACTTGCGTGTTGGAACACGCGCCCGGTGAGTACAACAATGGATGTTCCAAAAAGAGCCAGCTTACCCAAACTGATCCATGCCATGGGCAGGCTTACGGACAGGGCGATCAACGCAACAAAGAAAAGACGGAGACGATCAAGCAGGGGCATCAAGTGGTGCGTTTGGTATCCGGGAATGTGATGCGACTTTAACTGAAGTCGCTTTTCTTGAACCTGCAGCCTGTTCCCGCGTCTGTCATCTATGATGCCACCTGATTTTTTCGATTGCACCCATGCGACTGTCTGTCATCATCATCACGCGCAACGAACAGGCAAATATCGCTGACTGCCTGCATAGTGTTGCTTTTGCAGATGAAGTGATAGTTCTGGATTCCGCCAGCACCGACGCCACAGCCGACCTGGCTCGTGGCTTGGGTGCCAAGGTTCATGTCACGCAGACTTGGCCCGGTTTTGGGATGCAAAAGAACAAGGCTTTGGAGCTCGCTACTGGCGACTGGGTACTCTCCCTGGACGCCGATGAGCGGGTGACGCCTGCGCTGCGCGCAGAAATAACGCAAGCGATCTCTTCCAGCGACGGCACAGCTGCATTTGAAGTTCCTCGCTCGTCGAGTTATTGCGGACAATTCATTCGCTACAGCGGCTGGAGTCCGGACTATGTTCTTCGGTTATTTTGTCGCGGACGCGCGCGCTTTTCGGACGACGTGGTGCACGAGCGGGTGCTCTGCGACGGTCGATGCGAGCGTTTAACGTCGCCGTTGCTGCATTTGAGCTTTCCGGATTTTGAATCCGTGCTGGAGAAGCTTAATCGCTATTCAACCGCGGGCGCGATTGCGATGGCCGAACGGGGAAAATCTGCGTCACTGGCTGGTGCGCTTGGCCACGGCCTGTGGGCGTTTTTCCGGACTTATTTTTTGCAGCGCGGTTTTCTCGACGGGCAGCTGGGGCTGGCGCTGGCGATCTCCAACGCTGAAGGGACGTATTACCGCTACGCCAAGCGATGGCTGGCGATTCGTCATCGGGACGATACATTGTGACCAACGACACCAAGATCAGTTTTGTCGTTCTAACCTACAACCGACCTGATGCCTTGCTTAAGGTATTGCAGAGTTTGGCACGGCAGTGCAAACAACACCATGAGGTCATCGTCGCGGACGATGGGTCTTCTTCGGATTGCACCGACTATTGGGCCAGGCAATTGCCTTCTTTTGCTTGTCGGGTCAAACACGTCTGGCATCCAGACCAAGGTTTCACTGCGTCCCGAGCCCGCAACCTGGGCGCGATGGTCAGTACGGGTAGCTATCTGGTGTTCCTGGATGGAGATTGCGTCCCGTCGCGGCATTTTGTGCAAGCTCACGAGGCGCTTGCGGCGCCTGGCTGTTTTGTCAACGGCAATCGCGTCTTGCTTAGCCCGTTGTTGACAGGCTTGGTCACCGATGGTCGTGTCGATTTGAACAGCGCTTCGTGGTACCAGTGGATGGTGTGGCGTTTGAAAGGTGACGTGAATAAGCTTGCCCAGCTTGTTTATTGGCCCATTGCACCAGGACGAATGCAGCGGGAATTTCGATGGAAAAAAATCAGAAGTTGCAATTTTGCTGTGTGGAAGACTGACTTTGAGAGCGTCAACGGTTTTGACGAAACCTTTGCGGGTTGGGGACATGAAGATGCCGATTTGGTATTGCGCCTGCACCACGCGGGATTGGTTCGATGCAATGGCTATCTGGGAACTGAGGTTTATCATCTATGGCATCGGCAGTTCAGCCGTGACAGTGAAAGCCGTAACTACGGCCGTGTGTTGGAACGAATGAAGTCCGATTTGATCAACGCCACGGTCGGCCTGGCACAAAACAATGGATGCGCTGACTTCGTCGTGACTACACTGAACTGATTTTTGACATTTACAACAATGCCCCGACATCTTTTTGCGTTTTGCCTCTCGGTATTTTTGATTGCTGTTCACGCTATTTCCTACGCCCAATTTCGTGTCGAGGTCTCTGGTGTTGGGCTGACGCAGTTGCCGATTGCTGTCAATGCGTTCAAGGGGCAGACGGGCGTGCCGCAGAAAGTATCCGACATTGTGCTGGCTGACCTGGAGCGCAGCGGGCAGTTCAGGTCGGTGGCGGTGGCTGGCGCGGCGCTTGATGAGGTGACTCTGCCGAATCTGACGCCGTTTCGACAGGCCGGTGCCGATGCGCTGGTGTCGGGCAGCGTCGCCAAGTTGGCCGACGGCCGTTTCGACGTGCGCTTTCGGCTGTGGGACGTCGTCAAGGGGCAAGACCTGGGCGGGCAGAGTTTCGCCGTGGCAGCCCCCGATTTGCGGCTGGCCGCGCACCGGGTGGCGGACTACGTCTATGAAAAGTTGACCGGCGACAAAGGCGCGTTCTCCACGCGCATTGCCTACGTTACCAAAGCCGGTGCGCGCTTTCAGTTGTGGGTCGCCGACGCCGACGGTGAGAACGCCTTGCCGGCACTGGCCAGCGCCGAGCCGATCATTTCGCCGGCGTGGTCGCCCGACGGCAACCAGCTCGCCTACGTGTCGTTTGAATCGCGCAAGCCGGTCGTTTACGTGCACGACGTCAGCACCGGCAAGCGGCGTTTGATTGCCAACTTCAAGGGGTCCAACAGCGCGCCAGCCTGGTCGCCTGACGGCAAGACGATCGCCTTGACGTTGAGCCTGGGCGGCGGCTCACAACTGTTCCTGTTGCCGGCGCAGGGCGGTGCGCCGCAGCGTCTGATGCAGTCCGGCAGCATTGATACAGAACCGGTGTTTTCGCCCGACGGCCAGCGCATTTATTTCGTCAGCGACCGCGGCGGTTCGCCGCAAATCTACCGCACGTCACGCGCCGGCCAGGGCGCCGAGCGTGTGACGTTCACAGGGACTTACAACATTTCACCGGCGCTCAGCCCGGATGGTCGGTGGTTGGCGTATATTTCTCGCGTCGGCGGTGCTTTCAAACTGCATCTGATGGAGCTGGAAAATGGTGCTGTGCGCTCGCTCAGCGACACCGCAGCCGATGAAAGCCCGAGCTTCGCCCCCAACGGCAAGTTGATCGTTTACGCCACGCAATCCCAGGGCCGCGAAGCGCTGATGACCAGCACCCTGGACGGCAAGGTCAAAGCCCGTTTGGGTGGCCAAGGCGGCGATATTCGCGAGCCTCATTGGGGACCGTTTTCGCGTTGATTTTTTTATGGAGAATGATTGATGAAGAAGTTGTTTCCTGTGCTGGTTCTGAGTGCCGTTTTGGCCGGGTGTGGTTCGACCGTGCCGTTGAATGATGTGCCGGTGACAGACGCCACGGCCAAGCCTGTGGCCGGGGCAACCGCCCCGCAGGCTGGCACGTCGGGCACGCCTGTTGCGCCCGTTGATCTGACCAAGTCGACCACGCCGGCGGCGATGGATGCAGCCAAGCGGGTAATTTATTTTGACTACGACAGCTTCGTCATCAAGCCCGAGTTTCAGTCGCTGATTGCCGAGCACGCCCGTTTGATCAAGTCGCAGGTCAACCGCAAAGTGGTCATTGAGGGGCACACCGACGAGCGTGGTGGCCGTGAATACAACCTGGCCCTGGGGCAAAAGCGGGCCGAGGCGGTGATTGGTGCGTTGACCGTGTTGGGCGTGACGGGTAACCAACTTGAAGCGGTGAGCTTTGGCAAAGAGAAGCCGGCGGCACAGGGCGCTGACGAAGCCGCGTTTGCCAAGAACCGTCGGGCAGAAATTCGCTATCAATAAGCGTTCAATCCATGGTGTTCAGATTTTCCAGGCGGCTGGTCGCGTTAGTTGCTGGTTCGTTGCTGCTGGCCAGTGCGCACGCCGCATTGTTTGAAGACGACGAGGCGCGTAAAGCCATTCTTGACTTGCGCCAGCGCGTTGAAGCATTGCGGGTCGATGTCGACAAAGCGGGCAAAGCCACGCAAGCCGGCAAGGACGAAAACGCCGCGCTGACCAGTGGTCTGCTTGATTTGCATCGACAGGTGGAGTTGTTACGCGCCGAGATGGCGACCCTGCGCGGTAGCAACGAGCAACTGTCCAAAGAGCTGGCTGACCTGCAACGCAGCCTCAAGGATGATGCCCAGTCCAGACAAACGGTGCTGGAGCGCATGGCCCGACTGGAGCCGACCAAGGTCAGCGTGGACGGCGTTGACTTTATGGCAGAGCCCGCTGAACGGCGCGACTTCGAGTCGGCTCTGGCGGTCTTTCGCCGCGGCGATTTTGCGTTGGCGCAGAACCAGCTGGTTGGTTTTTTGAGTCGCTATCCGACCAGTGGCTACGCGCCGTCGGCGTTGTTCTGGCTGGGCAACGCCCAGTATGCAACGCGCGACTACAAAGAGGCGGTCAGCAACTTCAGAACATTGATCGCGCGCAATCCGGGGCATTTGCGCGCGCCCGAAGCCGTGCTGTCGGTGGCCAACTGCCAACTTGAGCTCAAAGACCTCAAGGGCGCCCGCAAAACCCTGACCGACTTGATCAAGGCGTACCCGCAGTCTGAGGCAGCCGCTGCCGCCAAGGAACGCCTGGCTGCGTTGAAGTGACGCACCGCCTGGTGCGTCTGGCGTGCTGACCAAACAGACGTTTATGGATGCTGACCGCCGTTTCTCGGCCATCGAACGGCTCTTTGGGGTGGCCGGGGCCCGGCGCATTCGGTGCGCCCATGTTGCCGTGGTCGGCATCGGCGGCGTTGGCTCGTGGGCGGTTGAGTCGTTGGCCCGCAGTGGCGTAGGGCGCCTCACCCTCATCGATCTGGATCACGTGGCCGAGTCCAATATCAACCGGCAAATCCACGCCACCGAGCAGACTTTGGGTCAGGCCAAAGTGCTGGCCATGCGTGAGCGCGTCCAGACATTTTTTCCGGAATGCGATGTGACTTGCGTCGATGAATTTGTTTCTACCTCAAACTGGCCGCAGTTACTGCCATCTGAAGTTGATGCCGTCATCGATGCTTGTGATCAAAGTCAGGTCAAGACAATGCTGGCGCATTGGGCTGGCCAGAACGGCAAGATATTCGTCACCTGTGGTGCCGCTGGTGGCAAACGGCATGCGCATCTTGTGCAAGTTGATGACTTGTCCCGTGTGACGCACGATCCACTGTTGGCCAAGGTGCGCTATGCGATGCGTCGGCAATACGGCGCCGCGCGGGGCGACAAAAAAATGGGTGTTGCGTGTGTCTTCAGCAGGGAAGCCGTTGCACCGCCAGATGCGTCGTGCAAGGTTGTTGGTGACGGGTCGTTGAATTGCCACGGTTTCGGGTCGCTAGTGACGGTGACGGCGACGTTTGGGCAATGCGCCGCAGGTTATGTCTTGAATCAAATGGCTGCCTCAGCGGATGAAACTTGCTAACGGACCAAGGAAGCCGAAAAAATTTGAATATAATCTGCGGCTCACCTTGGGGCGGTAGCGCAAGCTTGTGCAAGCGGGTGACGGGATGTTAGCTCAGATGGTAGAGCAGCGGACTTTTAATCCGTTTGTCGTGGGTTCGATCCCCGCACATCCCACCAATCTTCAAATGGCCTGGTCAATTTGCCCAGGCCATTTTTTTAGCTGCTCAGTCCGCGATAAAACATATAGGCGGCGAGCAAATACAAAATACTGGCAAAAATCTTTTTGAGTTTTTTGACCGGAAGTCTGTGTGCAACCGATGCGCCAACCGGTGCGGTCAACACGCTGCAACTGGCGATCACAATCAGGCCCGGGAGCCAGATAAAACCGAGTGAATAGGGTGGCAGATTGGCCAACCCCGACCCGCCGATAACGTAGCCCGCAGCATTCGCCACCGCAATCGGAAAACCCAAGGCTGCAGAGGTGGCCACGGCGTTGTGGATCGCCACATTGCACCAAGTCATGAACGGCACGCTGATAAAGCCGCCCCCTGCACCAACAAGTCCAGACAGGAAGCCGATCGCCGAGCCGGCACCTACCAGTCCGGCCGTGCCTGGAATTGTTCTGCTGGGTTTGGGTTTTTTGTCCAAAAACATTTGCGTTGCGGAAAAACTGACAAAGAGGGCAAAGAACATCGCCAACGCGGTGCCTTTCAGTAAGGAGAAAACGCCCAGACTCGCGACCGCCGCACCCAACACGATGCCCGGTGCCAGCCCCCTGACCAAATCCCAACGAATGGCGCCACGCTTGTGGTGCGCACGCACGCTGGAGACCGAGGTGAAGACGATGGTCGCCATGGACGTGGCAATCGCCATCTTGATCGCCAGTTCAGACGCGATCCCCCTGTGTGACAGGATGGCCGTGATGAACGGCACCATGATCATTCCGCCGCCGATGCCCAGCAAACCAGCCAGAAAACCCGTCGCCAGTCCAAGCATGGCTAGTTCGACGATCAGGGAGGGTTCAAATTGCATGGCGCGAGGTTGAGAGAAGTTGTCTGCCGTGGCACCAGACCGTCATCCTGAACCGGGGTTCAGGTGGGCGAGGTCAGTGCTTGCCTTGGGTTCGTCTAACGCGAGACGATCACGCCGACAGCACGATGTTCCAAGCCCGCGCTCAATGAGCATTGGTTCAAGGAAATATAAAGCCCAGCGAACACGGCAGACGCCGTGCATTGTAGGGTGCTTGCGCCAGTTCCCGGTGTGACTTTCAAGGGCGCAAGGTCTCAACGGGAAAACTGCACGAAGACCTCGTTGGCCTTGATCATGCCGAGATCCAGTCGGGCCTTTTCCTCGACCATTTCCAGCCCCTCTTTCAGGTCGCGCACTTCGGCCTCCAACTGCTGATTGACCTGCGCCGCATGCTCGTTTTGTTGTAGCTGGGCGGCCAAATCACCGCGCAGCTCAAGCACCTTGGGCAAACTGCCGCGGCCCAACCACAGTTGGCCCTGGATGACGACCAACAGGGTCAGCAAAATTGCCGGGGCCGCGTGTTTGTCCACGGCGATTTAGCGCAAGTTGTAAAACGCCGAGCGACCCGGATAGGTGGCAATGTCGCCCAGATCCTCTTCGATGCGCAGCAATTGGTTGTACTTGGCCATGCGGTCCGAGCGCGACAGTGAGCCGGTTTTGATCTGCCCGGCGTTGGTACCGACGGCAATGTCGGCAATCGTGCTGTCTTCGGTTTCGCCGCTGCGGTGGCTGATGACGGCGGTGTAGCCGGCGCGCTTGGCCATTTCGATGGCGGCAAAGGTCTCGGTGAGGGTGCCGATCTGGTTGATCTTGATCAGGATCGAGTTGGCAATGCCCTTGTCGATGCCTTCTTTGAGAATCTTGGTGTTGGTCACAAACAAGTCGTCGCCGACGATCTGTACGCGCTGGCCAAGCCGTTCGGTCAATAGCTTCCAACCGTCCCAATCGCCTTCGGCCATGCCGTCTTCGATGCTGAGGATCGGGTATTTGTCGACCCAGGTCGCCAGCATGTCGGTCCACTGCTGCGCGTCGAGCACCAGGCCCTCACCCTTGAGGTGGTACTTGCCGTCCTCGAAGAACTCACTGGCGGCGCAGTCCAGACCGATGGCGATGTGTTCGCCTGCCACAAACCCGGCTTTGTCAATGGCTTGCAAAATCAACTGGATCGCAGCTTCGTGGTTGTCCACGCTGGGCGTGAAGCCGCCTTCGTCGCCGACGGCCGTGCTCATGCCGCGTTCGTCAATGATTTTTTTCAACGCATGGAAGGTCTCAGCGCCGTAGCGCAGCGCCTCGCGAAAACTCGGTGCACCCACCGGAATGATCATGAACTCTTGCAGATCCAGGCTGTTGTTGGCGTGCGCGCCGCCGTTGATGACGTTCATCATCGGCACCGGCAGCTGCATGCCACCCATGCCGCCAAAGTAACGGTACAGCGGCAAGCCGGATTCCTCCGCCGCGGCGCGGGCGACGGCCATTGACACCGCCAGGGTGGCGTTGGCACCCAGGCGGCTTTTGTTGTCGGTGCCATCGAGGTCGATCAGCGTTTTGTCCAGAAATGCTTGTTCGGACGCATCCAGCCCGAGCACGGCCTCTGAAATCTCGGTGTTGATGTGCTCAACCGCTTTCAGCACGCCCTTGCCCAGGTAGCGGGTTTTGTCGCCGTCACGTAGTTCGATGGCTTCACGGCTGCCAGTTGATGCGCCGGACGGCACCGCCGCGCGCCCCATCGTGCCGCTTTCCAGCAGCACGTCACATTCCACCGTGGGGTTGCCACGGGAATCCAGAATTTCTCGACCGACGATGTCTACGATGGCACTCATTTGCTTCTTTCAAAAGGACAAACAAAAATTAAAGCGGTGGTTTACGTCAAGTTACTCGGCAAAGCAATTTTCGAGAAAACCATGGCGCTTGGTCACCTGATCCAGCGCCAGCAATGATTCCAGTAGCGCCCTCATGTGTTTCAGTGGCACGGCATTGGGTCCATCGCTCAAAGCTTGGCTCGGGTTGGGGTGGGTTTCCATGAACAGGCCAGCCACACCCACAGCGATTGCAGCGCGGGCCAGCACTGGCACCATCTCGCGCTGGCCACCACTGCTGGTGCCTTGCCCACCGGGCAGTTGCACCGAATGTGTGGCGTCGAAAACAATGGGCGCGTTGGTGTTGCGCATGATGGCCAGTGAGCGCATGTCGCTGACCAGGTTGTTGTAGCCAAAACTGGCACCACGCTCGCAGGCCATAAAGTTGTCGGTCTCCAGGCCTTTTTCTGCGGCGGCGGCGCGCGCCTTGTCGATGACGTTCTTCATGTCGCCGGGCGCCAGAAATTGGCCTTTTTTGATGTTGACCGGCTTGCCGCTTTGCGCCGCCGCGCGGATGAAATCGGTTTGCCGGCACAAGAATGCTGGTGTTTGCAGCACGTCGACCACCGACACCACCTGGGCAATTTGCTGCGCGTCGTGCACGTCGGTCAGTACCGGCAGGCACAGATCGCGCTTGACCTTGGCCAGAATTTCCAGACCCTTGTCGATGCCCGGGCCGCGGAAGGTGCTTCCACTGGAGCGGTTGGCCTTGTCAAAACTGCTCTTGAAAATAAAAGGTATCCCCAAGCTGGTGGTGATTTCTTTCAGGGCGCCGGCCGTGTCCATCTGCAATTGCTCGGACTCAATGACGCACGGCCCGGCGATCAGGAAAAAAGGGCGCTGCAAGCCGATGTCAAAGCCACACAGTTTCATCAGGCAAGCGCTTTCTCGGGCGTGGTGGCCGTTTGGTGGTCGATGGCGGCGCGAATGAAGGCGTTGAACAGCGGGTGCCCGTTCCACGGCGTCGACTTGAATTCGGGGTGGAACTGCACACCGACAAACCACGGGTGCACGCTTTGCGGCAGTTCGACGATTTCGGTCAGGTGCTCGCGCTGCGTCTTGGCCGAAATGATCAGCCCGGCTTTGCTCAGCGCGTCCAGATAGTTGATATTGGCCTCGTAGCGGTGACGATGCCGCTCGGTGACGACGTCGCCATAAATCTGGTGCGCCAGTGTGCCCTTGGATACGTTCGAACTTTGTGCGCCCAGGCGCATGGTGCCGCCCAGGTCAGAGTCAACGCTGCGCGTTTTGATGCTGCCGTCGGCGTCCTTCCACTCGGTAATCAGGGCGATCACCGGCGACGCGCAGGCGGCGTTGAACTCGGTGCTGTTGGCGTCTTTCAGCCCGGCCACGTGGCGGGCGAATTCGATGGTGGCCACCTGCATGCCTAAGCAAATGCCCAGGTAAGGAATCTTGTTTTCACGGGCAAAGCGGGCAGCGCAGATTTTGCCTTCGACGCCGCGCACGCCAAAACCACCGGGCACCAGAATTGCGTCGCATTTGGCCAGCTGGGCGACGTTGCCGGGGGTAATGGTTTCGGAGTCGATGTAGTCGATCTTGACGCGCACGTGGTTCTTCATGCCGGCGTGGCGCAGCGCCTCATTGAGTGACTTGTAGCTGTCGCTCAAGTCAACGTATTTGCCGACCATGGCGATGCGCACATCGCCCTGCGGATGCGCCGTCTCGTAGACCAGATCGTCCCAGCGTTTCAGTTTGGCCGGCGGGGTGTTCAGCCGCAGCTTGTCGCAGATCAGGCCGTCCAGACCTTGCTCGTGCAGCACCCGTGGCACCTTGTAGATGGTGTCGACGTCGGGCATCGAGATCACGCCCCACTGCGCCACGTTGGTGAAGAGTGAAATTTTGTCGCGCTCGTCGTCGGGAATCATCCGGTCGGCGCGGCACAGCAAGGCGTCGGGTTGAATGCCGATCTCGCGCAACTTTTGCACCGTGTGTTGCGTCGGTTTGGTTTTCAGTTCGCCGGCAGCGGCAATCCACGGCAGGTAGGTCAGATGCACAAAGGCCGCTTGATTGGGCCCCAGGCGCAGGCTGAGCTGGCGCACGGCTTCGAGAAACGGCAGCGACTCGATGTCGCCGACCGTGCCGCCGATTTCGACAATGGCGACGTCGACGGCGTCGGGTGTATCAAAGCCAGCGCCGCGCTTGATGAAGTCCTGAATCTCGTTGGTGACGTGCGGGATGACTTGCACGGTTTTGCCTAGGTAGTCCCCGCGGCGCTCTTTCTCCAGGACGCTTTTGTAAATTTGGCCAGTGGTGAAGTTGTTGGTCTTCTTCATGCGCGTTTCGATGAAACGCTCGTAGTGACCCAAGTCGAGGTCGGTTTCGGCGCCGTCGTCGGTGACGAAGACCTCGCCGTGCTGAAACGGCGACATCGTGCCAGGGTCGACGTTGAGGTAGGGGTCCAGCTTGATGAGGGTGACTTTGAGGCCGCGCGATTCGAGAATCGCGGCCAGGGAAGCCGAGGCGATGCCCTTGCCCAGAGAAGAAACGACACCGCCGGTGACGAAGACAAATTTGGTCATGTCGAACAGAGCCCAAGGCTCAGGGGAGCTGGTAAAGAAGAATTATAGGGGCCGGGTTTGGCCGGGCATTTCCCCTCTGTTACATTGCGCCGCATGAAAGATCTGGCTGGTAAGCACATCGTTTTGGGTCTGACGGGCGGCGTCGCCTGCTACAAGTCGGCCGAGCTGTGCCGGCTGTTGATCAAGGCCGGCGCCAGTGTGCAGGTGGTGATGAGCGCCGCCGCCGAACAGTTCATCACAGCGGTGACGATGCAGGCACTCAGCCAGCGCCCGGTGCTGATGTCACAGTGGGACGCGCGCGAGCCCAACAACATGGCGCACATCAACGTGACGCGCCAGGCTGACGCCGTACTGATCGCCCCGTGCAGCGCCGACATGCTGGCCAAGTTGGCGCACGGGCAGGCCGACGATCTGCTGAGTTTGCTGTGTCTGGCGCGCCCCCTCGACAAAGTGCCGTTGCTGTTGGCGCCGGCGATGAACCGCGAGATGTGGCAGCACCCGGCGACGCAACGCAATGTGTGCCAGGTGGTGGCTGATGGTGCTGTGGTGCTGGGCGTGGGTAGCGGCGAGCAGGCTTGTGGCGAGAGCGGTGACGGGCGCATGCTCGAGCCGCAAGAGATTCTGGACGATCTGGTGGCGCACTTTCAGCCCAAGGTGTTGGCCGGACACAAGGTGTTGGTTACCGCTGGGCCAACCTTCGAAGCGATCGACCCGGTGCGAGGCATCACCAACCTGTCCAGCGGCAAGATGGGCTTTGCCATTGCGCGCGCAGCGCGCGAAGCTGGTGCCGAGGTCACCCTGGTGGCCGGTCCGGTGAGCCTGCCGACGCCGCGAGGCGTTGCCCGTATCAACGTGCGTTCAGCGTCAAATATGCTTGAAGCCGTTATGGAACAAGCGGATGCAGCTACGGTTTTTATTGCAACGGCGGCCGTCGCCGATTGGCGACCCGAGACCACAGCCGAGCAGAAAATCAAGAAAAATGGCTCTGGCGAGCCCCCGGTGATGCATTTTGTGGAAAACGCCGACATTCTGGCCACGCTGGCACAGTCGCCCAGGGGCGCGAGCGGCGCCTTGTTTTGCGTCGGCTTTGCCGCCGAAAGCCACGATCTGCTGGCCAACGCCCAAGCCAAACGCCAGCGCAAGGGTGTGCCCTTGCTGGTCGGCAACATCGGCCCGGCCACTTTTGGTCAGGACGACAACGCCTTGCTGTTGGTGGACGCGCACGGTAGCCGCGAACTGCCACGCAACGACAAACTCACGCTTGCTCGTGAATTAATAGCTGATATCGCTTTAAAAATAAGGGCTAGAGGCCAATAATGCTTGAAATTGACATCAAGGTACTAGACCCTCGCATGGCCGATCAGTTGCCCGCGTATGCGACGCCAGGCAGCGCTGGTCTGGATTTGCGCGCCTGTCTGGCAGAGCCGCTGACCCTGCGCGCGAATGCCTGGCAACTGGTTCCGACCGGCATCGCGATTTACCTCAAGGACCCGCGTTACGCCGCGATGATCTTGCCGCGTTCGGGACTGGGCCACAAACACGGCATCGTGCTGGGCAATCTGGTCGGCTTGATCGACAGCGATTACCAGGGCCAATTGATGGTCAGCGCCTGGAACCGCAGTGACACCGCGTTCACCATCGAACCGATGGACCGCATCGCGCAGCTGGTGATCGTGCCGGTGTTGCAGGCGCGCTTCAACGTGGTAAACGAGTTCCCGCCAAGCGCGCGCGGCCAGGACGGTTATGGCTCGACCGGCAAGGCCTGAGGCCGAGTGAGTTAGTGCAGCGTATCGCTGCCCGGCGCAAAACTGTGCACGGGTGCAATCTTGAAAAAACCGGTGCCAGCGCTGCCGTTCTCGATTTCTTCCTGGGTGGCCTCGCGTACCGCGCGAACGGTCAACGTCAGGCGCAGCGCGATGCCAGCCAGCGGATGGTTGCCATCGAGCACCACGTGTTCGGGATAAATCTCGGTCACGGTGTAGAGCGCGTCTTTTGGCGTTTGCGGGTTGCAGCCTTTGGGCAGTGCGGCGCCGTCGAAGGTCATGCCTTCTTCCAGCGCGTCGGGAAAGAGCGAGCGCGGCTCCAGAAACACCAGCTGTTCGTTGTATTCGCCGAATGCCTGTTCGGGTTCGATGTGCAGGTTGACCGTGCTGCCGGCGCTGCAATCGATCAGCGCGTCTTCGATGACGGCAAACAGGTCGTTGCCGCCGACCAGAAACTCCACTGGCTCGTCGAGCACGTCCAATTCTTCGCCCAGGGTGTCACTGAGCGTCCAGCTTAAGGCAGCCACGCAGGGTTTGGTAATTTTCATGGGGGAGAATTGTCGCAGTTTGATTGCCCGCGATGGGGCGCCTCGTTATCAGGAGTTTGCGATGGATATCACACAAGCGCTGCCACTGTTGGGCGGCTTGAGCCCACAACAGTTCATGAAGCGCCATTGGCAGAAAAAGCCGCTGTTGGTGCGGCAGGCGGTACCGGGTTTCAAGCCGCTGCTCAGTCGCGCCGAATTGTTTGCCTTGGCGGCCAATGAAGACGCGCAGACCCGTTTGGTGATCCAGCAACCGGGCAAGAAGCCGGGTTGGCAGCTCAGGCACGGGCCATTCGAACGCCGCGCCTTGCCGCCGTTAAATCGGCCTGGCTGGACGATTCTGGTGCAAGGCGTGGATTTGCACCACGACGGCGCACACGCGTTGATGAACCAGTTTCGCTTTGTGCCCGACGCGCGGCTCGACGACCTGATGATCAGCTATGCCACCAACGGCGGGGGCGTCGGCCCCCATCTGGACAGCTACGACGTGTTCCTGTTGCAGGCCCACGGTCAGCGGCGCTGGCGCATTGGCCGGCAGAAGGACACCACGCTGCAGCCGGACGTACCGCTCAAAATCCTGACCCGCTTTGTGCCGGAGCAAGAATATGTGCTTGATCCGGGGGATATGTTGTACCTGCCACCGGGCTATGCGCACGATGGCATCGCCCAGGGCGAGTGCATGACGTATTCGATCGGGTTTCGCATCCCCAACAAGGGTGAGCTGGCGCGCGAGCTGTTGCAGCGTTTGGCGGAAGAGGCTGAGGATGAAGTTGGCGTGGCGCTGTATCGGGACCCAAAGCAGTCGGCCGTTGAGGAGCCAGCGCAAATCCCGGCGCAAATGCTCGAATTTGCCCAACGGGCCTTGCGCGACGCACTCAAAGACCCGTGTGCATTTGCCCGTGGCTTGGGTGAGTACATGACCGAACCCAAACCGAATGTCTGGTTTGAAGCGGGGGATGGCGCGGCCGAGTCATCCTTGGCCGATCGGGGCCTGCGCCTTGATCGACGGACCCGGATGATGTTTGACGACCATCACGTCTTTATCAATGGTGAGAGCTATCGCGCTTCGGGTCGCGACGCCGCTGTCATGCGGGAGTTGGCCAACACCAGAGCGCTTGATCAGAAGCAGACGCAAAAGCTCAGCGCGCAAGCGCTGCAACTAGTGTTGTCCTGGGCGCAGGCTGGCTGGCTGCACGCACAGTGATGTGAAGGCACAACAATGGTGCGTTGTCAACCGTAAAAACCATCAAACAATCTCTATAATTCTGGGCCAAGCGAGTTGGGTGCGAACCTGCTCGCTTGGTCTTTGTGGGTGACCACAAAAACAATTTCCGGAAATTGTCTTCAATCACTAGGGTTTTACAAATGAACAAATCGCTCGTTCTGATCGCTGTCATCGCCGCCGCTGCTTTGGCTGCTTGTGGCAAAAAAGAAGAAGCTCCCGCTCCTGCACCCGCTCCGGTGGCCGCTCCTGCTGCTCCCGCTTCGGAAGCTGCTGCTCCCGCGGCCGCTCCTGCTTCGGAGGCTGCTGCTCCGGCCGCTGCTCCTGCTTCGGAAGCTGCTTCCAAGTAATCGGTTTTACCGAACACTTGAAGAAAGCCACCTTCGGGTGGCTTTTTTTATGGTGCCGGTCCCGTCATAATCGGCCACTTTAAAACCAATAACACCGAGGACGACATCCATGTTGACAGCGTTGGTCATCGTATTTGTGTTGGCGTACGCCGCCATCGCGCTAGAGCACCCCATCAAAATCAATAAGTCGGCCTCGGCGCTGATCGGTGCCGGTCTGCTATGGACGATTTACGCCGTGTCCAGCGCTGACGCGCATCTGGTCGGTGAGCATCTGTCGGAGTCGCTGATGAGCACAGCGCAGATCGTTTTTTTCCTGATGGGGGCGATGACGATCGTCGAGGTGGTCGATTCGCACAACGGCTTCGAAGTGATCACCTCGCGCATCAAGACGACCAAACTGGCGACGTTAATGTGGCTGGTCGGGTTCGTGACCTTTTTCCTGAGCGCGATTCTGGACAACCTGACGACGACGATCGTGATGGTGTCGCTGATGAAGAAATTGCTCGCCAAGCGTGATGATCGTTTGTTTTTTGCCGGCATCATCGTGATTGCCGCCAACGCCGGTGGCGCCTGGACGCCGATCGGCGACGTGACGACGACCATGCTGTGGATCGGCGGTCAGATTACCTCGTTGGCCATCATGGAGGGGCTGTTCATTCCCTCCGTGATCAATTTGCTGGTACCTTTGTCGGTCGTTGCCCTGATGCTGCGTGGCAAAGAGGTGCAGGCACCCGTGGTCAAAGTCGATAAAGGCGGTGTGGTGTCGACATCGGTTGAGCGCAACACCATGTTCTTCCTGGGGCTCGGAATCCTGGTGATGGTGCCGGTATTCAAGACGGTGACGCATCTGCCGCCATTCATGGGCATCCTGTTTGGTCTGGGTATTTTGTGGCTGGTCGGTGACCTGATCCACCGCAACAAGGACGACGAGATGAAGATCAGGTTTACCCTGGCGCACGCGCTGTCAAAAATTGACATGAGCTCGATCGTCTTTTTCATCGGCATCCTGTTGGCCGTGGCGACGCTGGAGCACACGCACATCCTGACCGCGCTGGCAACCTGGCTGAACGAGACCGTGGGCCGTCTTGACCTGATCGTTATGGCCATCGGCGTGGTCAGCGCGGTGGTTGACAACGTCCCGCTGGTCGCAGCGTCGATGGGCATGTACAGCATGCAGCAGTATCCGCAGGACAGTTTCCTGTGGGAATTCATGGCCTACTGCGCGGGCACCGGTGGCTCGATGCTGATCATCGGCTCGGCTGCGGGTGTCGCCGCGATGGGCTTGGAGAAGATTGACTTCTTCTGGTACGTCAAACGCATCAGTTGGCTGGCCTTGATCGGCTACTTGGCGGGCGCCTTGTTCTACATCGCCGAGATGAAATTCTTTGGACACTGAGCCATGACTAAACAGCCCATTCTTGTTGCGCGGGCGGTGTTCCCCGAGGTGTTGACACGGCTGCAACAGCATTTTGAGGTGACGTCCAACCAGGACGACACGATCTTTACCGCGGACCAGTTGCGTGCGCAATTGCAGGGCAAAGCGGGCGTGTTCACGACCGGCAGCGAACGCATTGACGCGCCGTTGCTGGCGGCCTGCCCAGCGCTGAAGATTTGCGCCAACATGGCAGTCGGCTTCAACAACTTTGACGTCGACGCCATGACCGCCGCTGGCGTGCTGGCAACCAACACGCCAGACGTCCTGACCGACACCACGGCCGATTTTGGTTTTGCCTTGGTGCTGGCGGCAGCGCGGCGCATGGCCGAGTCCGAGCGGTTTTTGCGCGCTGGGCAGTGGAACCGCTGGCGTTACGACATGTTCGCCGGCGCCGAGGTGCACGGCAGCACACTGGGCATTCTGGGCATGGGTCGGATTGGGCAAGGCATTGCCAGGCGCGGGCACCACGGCTTTGGCATGAAGGTGATTTACCACAACCGCAACCGTCTGGACGCCGCCACCGAGGCCGCTTGCGGTGCCCGCTGGGTTAGCAAGACCGAGTTGTTGGCGACCTGTGACCATCTGGTGCTGGTGTTGCCCTACAGCAAAGAGGCGCATCACATCATTGGTGCAGCGGAGTTGGCGCAGATGAAAACCACCGCAACGCTGGTGAATATTGCCCGCGGCGGCATTGTTGACGATGCGGCTTTGGCTGCCGCGTTGCTTCAAGGCACCATCGCCGCCGCTGGTCTGGACGTGTACGAGGGCGAACCCAAAGTGCATCCCGATTTGTTGACCGTGCCCAACGTGGTGCTGACGCCGCACATCGCCAGCGCCACGATCCCGACCCGTTTGGCCATGGCCAATCTGGCGGCGGACAACCTGATTGGCTACCTGGTGCACGGTAAACCGATCACGCCACTCAACCCGCAGGTATTGGCGCGTTAAGCCGTGCCCGAGATGTTGCTTTGGGGCGTGTTGGCGCTGGGCGTCGGCAACCTGGTGCTATTGATCTGGCTTCTTTTGCGCCAGCAAGACGGCGGGGCACAAGTTGCGCAACAGCAGGAGCAGAACCTTCGGCATCAGACTGTGTTGGCGCAGATCAGCGCCACCTCGGAGTCGCTGGCGCGCGAACTGCGACATGACATCGCCGAATCTTCACGCGCAGCGCGGCAGGAGTTGACACTCAACCTGGCGACGTTTCAACAGACGCTGGTGCAGCAGGGCGCTGAAGCCACACGCACGCAAAACACGCAAATTGACGCCTTTGGTCAGCAGCTCGCGCTGTTGCAGAAGACGCTCTCGGACACCTTGTCGACCCACCTTGGCAGCTTGAGTGAGGCCAATGTGCGACGCATGAGCGAGATCCGCGAGACGCTGGAAAAACAACTTGCGCAATTGCAAAGCAACAACGCTGCCAAGCTCGATGAGATGCGCGCCACAGTCGACGAAAAGCTGCAATCGACCTTGCAGCAGCGCCTGGGTGAGAGCTTCAAGCAGGTGGCAGACCGGCTCGAGCAGGTGCACAAGGGTCTGGGTGAAATGCAGAC
>JBBIGT010000025.1:0-21830 GCA_037447395.1 Comamonadaceae bacterium
TATTGATCGGTGGATACCCCGAAGCCATGGAAGTATCCGAATTTTTGTGTGCGAAGCGCTGAGCAGTTATCCACGCAGTTGTTCGCTTGTGGGTAACGCGCGGCCCTCAAGGCCGTGGGCGCGTTATCCACAGTAGCGGGCAACTGGGTGGGTAACTGCGGAGTCATTTTAGGCAAGCGCCTTGGTGAAACGCTCTTCATAAAGAATGGCGAACTGATTCATCGCCGCTTTCCAGTAAGGCGCGGCGCGCCCCCAATCGGCCGTAATGTTGTTGAGCGCGAGCCAAATCAGCTTGGCCGCAGCGTCGTCGCTGGGGAAGTGCCCACGGGTCTTGAGAATCTTGCGCAGCCTGGCATTGACGCTCTCGATGGCGTTGGTGGTGTAGATCACCCGGCGCACCTGTGGTGGGAAGGCAAAGAAGGGAATCACCTTGTCCCAGGCGCGCCGCCAGGCTGCCACCACCGTGGGAAAGCGCTTGCCCCAGGGGCCTTGTTCAAACGCATCGAGCTCGCTCAAGGCCGCCTCGGCGCTGCAGGCGGTATAGATCGGCTTGATCGCCGCGGCCAGCGCCTTGCGATCCTTCCAGCCGGCGTAGGCCAGGCTGTTGCGCATCAGGTGCACGATGCAGGTTTGCAGTGTGGTCTTGGGATAGACCGCCGCCAGCGCCTCGCCCATGCCTTTGAGGCCGTCGGTGACGGCAATCAATATATCGTTGCAACCGCGGGTTTTGAGGTCGTTGAACACCTTCATCCAGAACTTGGCGCCTTCGGTGTTTTCGATCCAGATGCCCAAAATGTCGCGTGTGCCGTCGGCCAATACGCCCAGGGCCAGGTAGACGGCCTTGTTGCGCACAACGCCTTCTTCACGGATTTTGACGTGCAGGGCGTCGAAGAAGACCACCGGATAGAGCACCTCCAGGGGGCGGTTCTGCCAGGTCTTGACCTCTTGTATGACGGCCTCGGTGACGCTGCTGATGAGTTCGGGGGAGATGTCAACTGCGTACATCTCGGCCATAAAGCCCTGAATTTCGCGCACCGTCATGCCGCGTGCGTACATGGCAATGATTTTGTCGTCAAAGCCGCTGAAGCGGCGCTCGTGTTTGCCGATGAGTTGGGGCTCAAAGCTGCCAAGGCGCTCGCGCGGGACGTCAATGCGCAGCTTGCCGGTGTCGGTCAGTATCGTCTTGGCACTGCTGCCGTTGCGCTGGTTGATTACGCCCTCGGGTTTGGCTTGCCCGCTCGCATAGCCCAGGTGGTGGCTCAGTTCCGCCTCGAGCGCGCGCTCAATGAGGGCTTTTTTGAAGGCCTCAACCAGATCTCCAAACTCAGCTTGGTTGATCGGCTTGGGCACGAGTGTTTCAAGCGCTTTGGCTGAAATCCGTGATCGGCAGGCCTTGGGCTCAGCCTTGGCTGCAGGGGTCAGGGTGTCGTTTGGCATAAATTCTCCTTTGCTGGATTGTTATGCTTCGAACACAAAATTCGGGATAGGCTCGGAGGCTGTGACTGGAAGGCTGAACCCACAAAACAAAAATCCCGCCTTTAAGGGGCGGGATTTACTGGGTGCCTTGGGAGCTATCAACGCATCGGGGCACAATGCCCAATCAACTCCTTCTCCGATCTCACCCAACAATGGTGTTTGTTCCCAGCTCCTTCAACGCAGTGCAGCCAGTTGCCACAACCACTCCAGAGACTGTTAACACACCTGTCAGTAAAAGAGCCATCAACACCGTTGAGCCATGGGCTAAGGCGGTTACGCGCTCAATTTGACAAATCCAACTGTACTAAATGTCAGTTCTACCGTCAATCAAAACGGCGTCTTCGACTCGGTCAGAAATCGCATTCTGGCGAAAGTATTGCAAGCTCCACTTTGTTACCCAGACGATTCAGCACAAAACGCAACTGCCTTGCATTCGCTCGTAGTTGCTGGCACTCCTGCGTTGACCGTAACCTTGTCCCGCCTGAGCTCCTGATACACGTCGGCATCACGCAAAGTCAATGGCAACGGCGCCCCAGTGAATGCCTCGCTCCATGTCCTTGCCAAACGCACCAGGACTTCACCACGAACGTTCCACGGCCAAAACCACAATTCATCGGCAAACGGGTTGCATGGCCCGGTACTTGTTACTGTGATGCACCATTCATCTGCCGGTCCAGCAACGCAATTGAAGCTGAGTGTACATCCCTGAAACTGTGGCCCCAATACGTCCGCGTGTCATCGGACCCATCTTGCGTAAACCCCACCTCCGCCAACACCTGGTGGACTGGCATGTCTTGCATCAACCATTCCAATTTGACTTCTGCCTCGGTCTTGTGCTCTATCGGCGTATTGTTGTCGGTGTCGCCCGCGATGGGCTCCACGTCGATCGTTGAGTCACCCGGTTCCTCTTGACCGCCCACCGGCAGGCGGCGCATTTGTGCGGCAACAAGCTTTGCTGCTCTGACGATGCGCCTGCGCAAGATACGCTCAATGCTGCGATTTGCTGGGCCTGCGGCTTGGTTCAGGTGCCATACTCCGTTGCCACAAACCAACTCAACCATGGCGATGGCTTGGACGTTCTGGCCTCGGAATACCGATAGAAACATTGGCATCGTGGATGTGAATTCGACTCGGTTCTGGCGCATGCAATTGCGCATCTGATCGCCTTGGACAGCGAGTTCGTAAGCGTTGAGAATTGGAACGACTGTCAACTCGCTGTCTGGCTGCTGAATGGGTTGGTCTGCCACCCACCAATTGGGACCGCCGAGCAAATGACTGAAGGTGGCGCGTAAGGCTTGATCTGCCTGGCGCAGTAACAGTGCCCAAGGCTTTTTACCGACAAGGCGCAGCGCCGCAGTTTCATCGATGTTCAGCCACTGGTCGATCAAGGCGATTTCTGGCTGGCTGCTTTTGCTTGGGAAGGCGCCCGTGCTGGTGGCATGGCTGTCAAACTGTGCGTTAACTTGGCGCCACAAAGGACGGGCTGCAATCACGATGGGGTCATTCCGGCTTTGCTGCTGGGCAACGGCGTGGCCTGGATAGATGACTGGATCCTGCCCATTACCCGCGCGCTGTTGTTTGGCCCAAATGGCATAGCTGGCGATGGCTTTGATGAAGCGTGGTGACACCGGGCCTGATGTTTCGCAGCGAGTGATCAAAGCAATCACCCAGGTCAATGCGAGTAGGGGGTGGGCGAAGCTGCTAAGTGGAACCAAAAACAGGCGACGATCTGAATTCAAAATGGCGCGCCAAACCCGCGGTGTGCAGCCCAACTGACGCAACTGTTGCTGAATCCACTGCACGGGTTCGGTGTGCTCGCCGTGCGCTACGCAGGTGAGCAATGCGAGGTAGGGTTGCAATAGATTCGCTTGCTCACGTACAAGCTTGTGAAGGACTTCCCGGCGGCACTCAAGTTGATAGGCGTAGTCGGCGAGCTCTGGGCGCTCCCGTGCCTGGCTTGCACTCACGGACATGGGCAGCGAATTGGCCGGGCAAAACTGGTACATCTGGCGAACACACTGGTCAATGAATGGGTCTCTCACGAATGCTTTCGCGATTGATACGGTCCAGGCTCGGCCACAAATTAGGCTGAGTGCCTTGGTTTCAATGGCGTGGCTGATCATTTCAGCCAGGCTTGTCTCGCTCTCAAATGCGCGGCGTTGTGTGGCGTCCCCATAACCGGCGAGTAGCTGGTGCACGATGGCTAGCATCCAGTGGGTCTGTGGCACCAGCCAAGGGGCCACTGCGTTGCTGTCGGTCGCTAAAAAATGCAATGGCACCGGCTGCGCGTCACTGACCAGGCGCGTGGATGTTTTAGCATCAACTTCCAAGGCGTAGCTGTGTACGACTGTGCGACTCGGCTGATGGACCACGACACCGTACAAGCCGAGCACTTCGACGTAGCGCAGGTCGCCAATGATTTCGACATGGGTGGCGTCGTCAAGGCGCTGACTCACGATGGTGTAAACCCACTCCAGATGGATTTCTGCAAGGGCTTGCTGCAACGGCTGGCTTGCGGGCCAGCTCACGCCGAGCTTGTTTAGGCTGTTGCGACTGGACTTGACACTACCCTGGGCTGGTTGAGTGGTAGGTTGCCAACGGGCACGTCGGTGCACCAGCATGGCGGGTAAGTCTTGGTCAGTGAGGCCGCTGATTTGACTTGAAAGGCGAAACGGAATCTCACTGAAAACGGGTCCGTTAAATTGAATCATTGCGATGTCCTTTGTCTGTGGCTGCCGGGCATCCTAACCGCGCAGCCGTCTCTCAGACACACCGCGCAATCAAACCCAAATCAGCTTGTCGTTACTTAATTCCCCCTCACCATCCCACCGGTAACCCACCAACTTGCCACCCTTGGCCGCACTCCAATCCAAACAAGCCAGCCTGGGCGACTCAATGGCTGGGTGCCCGTCAAACCAGTGATGCCCAACAAAAACTGGCGCGCCTTCGATGGCATCCATTGGCAGGTGATCAGGAATCAAGATGTCCGGTACCCGGTCTGCATTGCCTTCGGGCACCAGGGCCACTTCGGGTAAACGCTTGGCCCAGTGCCGCCAATTGGCAATCCGCACCTCACCGTGCTGCTCGCCGCCTTTGCCCTTGATGAACATGCCTTCCGGCAAATCCCACTCCACGCCACAGGTCAACAACTTACGCGCGGCCATCAGATCCGACCCCTTGAGGTAGCCACCGTACAAAAAATCGTCGGACATCCGCTGGCCTGTCTGGTCCCAATACACACTGCTCACGTGCTCGACCGCTGTGTCATTCCATGTCCCGTGGACCGCTCGAATGCCACCCAGATCCAAAAACAGGGGCAAAGTCTTGAACCACTCAATCCAGCCCCTGTGCTGGTCAGAACCTTCCCCCACTTGATCCAGAAATGCCCTGTGTTGTTTTCGGTTCTTGGCAGACTGCGGTCGCAAAAACTCATTCGGGTTCTCTCTGCACGGGGTCATGAAGCCAATGGCATTGAGTTCGTGGTTTCCCAGGATGCACAAGGCGTCACCTGACTCAACCATGGAGCGCGCGATTTCCAGCACACGTATCTGAGTCGGCCCCCGATCAATCAAGTCACCCAGAAACACCACTTGCCGACCGGCTGGGGCTCTGTAGCCTCGACCTGCTTTCACATAACCCATCACATCCAGCAAGGCTTCAAGCTTGTCGGCATGGCCGTGGATGTCGCCTATCAAGTCAAACGCTTTCATATTCATTACCTTCCTTCCTTGCTTAGATTCATCACGCAACGAAGTATAAATTATGTTAGATGTAAAATGCAACTAACTACGGAAGCCATGTATGCAATTCACCACAACAGAGAACACATTCCTAAAACATCAAATGCCCTTTGTGCGGTTGGAACTGGTGTTGTTGTCCGTGAATGAAGGCTGCTTACAGGTACTGCTTAGCCACCGCAAGGAGGCACCTTTCAAAGGCAAGTGGGGCTTACCTGGTGGGGTGTTGCGCATTGATCTGGATGCGTCCCTGGAAGCAGGTGCCCAGCGGGTGGCAAACGAGCGACTTGGACGCACCCTGCCCAATCTGGGGCAGGTAGCCGCAGTGGGAGGAGCTAAACGAGACCCACGGGCGCCCTGGGCCATGAGTGTGGTTTACCGCAGCCTGGTTCAGCCAGACATTGAAACCACTCCGGGCAAGCGGGTGCAGGCGTTGGAATGGCGCGCAGTGAGCGATGTCGTCAAAGCCAATAATCTGGCGTTCGACCATGCGCTACTGGTCGCCCAGGCGCTTGAGGCAACACGGCGTGAGATCAGAGAACTGCGCTTTCCAACGGGATGGCTGCCTGGGGAATTCACGCTGAGTGAATTGCAGGCGATGAGCGAGGCGGTGCTGGGTGAGAAGCTGGACAAGGTGACTTTCCGACGACGGATGGATGTAGCCTGTGTTTCCGTGGCGCTAGAAGGGAAGATGCGCTCTGGGGCGGCCTTTCGGCCGGCTCAGTTGTATCAATTCACAGGCGAAACGAAGCAAGTCCCTTGAACCTCAATAGGCGTTACAGGCCAACTTGGTCAGTCGTATTGAGGTTTTAAGAACTCTTTGATTCGAGAGTTGGTATATGTTCCTGCTTCAGCTTCGAGGCGCTTGACCAGAAAGTTGATCAAATCGTTTTCGTCCACCGGCATTTCTTCGTCAGTTAGACGCCCATTTTCGACATCCCAAATCCAATGCCACCCAGCTTCTGTTTGCAGCCAAATGCATTGTTTGTCGCGATTCTCAACATCAAACAACCCGGAGGAGATCGCATCACGCATCGCCGCGATATAGGCATCCCAAAAATAGGATCGCTCTTCCTGGACTTGAACACAAATTTCGTCCCAGGTTGTTTTCAATCCAGAATCATCGCCAGACAAGGTGTGCTTGCTCGCTCTTAGATAGGAAATAGCTTTCCGAATCACCAGAGTAGCCGCCGCTTCTGCGTACTGCCGAATCAGGTCCATTTCAATTCGGCTCACGGGAAAGTCCAACCCAATTCGTGCAACGACGACACGAATTTCGTCGAATGGAATTTGGGGCGCCTTTGACTTTGACAACGTAACATTGATTTCCAAATATATCGGGATGACGAATCCTACCGGAAATTGGACAGTCTCCCTATATGTCGGGAAGCTATCCAATCAGTCCTCAAGCCGCTTTTGGGCAGGTGTTGCGCATGCATCGGCTTGCTGCCGGACTGAGCCAGGAACAGTTGGGACTCGAAGCTGATGTACAGCGCAATTTCATCTCCCTGATTGAAACCGGGCAGAACCAACTAACCATCACGACCATCTTCAAACTGGCCCTCGCCATGGGCATCAAGGCGTCCAAACTGGTGGCCGAGACTGAAAAGCTGCTGGATTAACCTTTTTTGGGTCTCAAAACTCAATGCGGCTGCGGTAGAGTGACTGGCTGCACCAGCGTCACAGTTCCCCCACAAACGCAGCCATGGTCATCAAAAAACCGACTTCAATTCATCCTTCTGGGCAACCAGCGACCAATCGCGTGCAGGCGTTGCCACAAGCTGGTGTACAGCACAGCAGGCAACGGGAACGGTGCACCACCCGGCGGGCAGCCGGGTGGTGCACCGTAAACGCTTGAGCTGGCAGGCTGGCATCCTGAATGGCGATGGTGGCAAACCCAAAGGCATGCACTGGAACTCTTCACGCTGCGGCACGTTGAAACGCCAGTACCTTCCCCGTCGTGCAGCTATCCAGGTAGTCCGCCCAGTGCTGCATCATTTTGGTCCGCTGCTTGAGGTAGGTCGCATGGTTGTAAGCCGCGCTCACTTCGTTGCGCTCCTGGTGTGCCAGTTGTAATTCGATGTGGGCATGGTCGAAACCCATTTCATGCAGCAGCGTGGAGGCCACGCCACGGAATCCGTGCCCAGTCATGCGTCCTTTGTAGCCCATGCGATCCAGCGCGCCCAAGATGGTGTTGTTGCTCATGGACTTTTCATGGTCGCGCTCACCTGGAAACAGCAAGGTGCTATGTCCAGACACCAATTGCAGTGTTTGCAGCACGTTCACCGCCTGGGTGGACAACGGCACGATGTGCGGCGTTTTCATCTTCATACGCGAAGCGGGAATGTCCCAACGCCGCGCTTCCAGGTCAAACTCAGCCCAACGTGCGCCGATCAGCTCCGACGTGCGAACAAAGGTCAACGCCATCAACTTCATCGCCAAGCGCGTCACTGCAGCGCCTGCATAGCCTTCAATATGGCGCAGCAGCTCCGGCAGCTCCTTGGCGCTGATGCGAGCATAGTTGCCCGCCTTGCGGGAGGCCAGCACGTCGCTGGGTTTGATGTCGCTGGCCGGATTGCGTTGGGCCAGTCCGTGTGCCACTGCATACCGGAAAACCTGCCCTGATGTCTGCAGTGCCCGTTTGGCAATGTCCAAAGCCCCGCGCTTTGAAATCGTCTGCACCATCGCCACCAGCTCGTGCGCCTGTATTTCTGACACCGGCCTCGCGCCGATAGCGGGAAACACGTCCGCCTTGAGGCGGCGCATCACATCATCCGCATGCCGCGCACTCTTGGCACCGTGCCAGTGATCCCACCACAGCAGGGCCACGGACTGGAACGAATTTTCAGCAGAAGCCTGTTTGGTGAGCTTGTCGGTCGCCCGCTGTGCCATCGGGTCGATGCCGCTAGCCAACAGTCTGCGCGCAACTCCCATGCCATCGCGCGCCTGGGCAAGAGAAACGTCCGGGTAAGCACCCAACGACATCACCTTCTCTTTGCCCAGAAACCGGTATTTCCAACGCCAGAGCTTCGAGCCAACCGGATTGACCAGCAGGTAAAGCCCCTTGCCGTCGCTCAGCTTGACGGGCTTTTCGCCCGGTTTGGCCTTTTTGATGGCGGTATCGGTCAGTGACATAGGACTCTCCAAGGGTTGTTTTCTGGAAATACCCCCAATCGAATACCCCCATGCCCCCAAAGATACCCCCAACCGGTCCAAGCTGGCAATACCGCCTCTTGGACGCTAAAAAACAAAAAAGCCCCGTAAACACTAGGTTTGCGGGGCTCTTTAGGGGCATTGCGGGACTACAAAAAACCCAATTTTGGCGGAAACGGAGGGATTCGAACCCTCGATGAGGCTCTACACCCCATACTCCCTTAGCAGGGGAGCACCTTCGGCCACTCGGTCACGTTTCCTGAAAAATCAGAGGCGCGATTATGTCACGACTCAGGCCGTATTTCAGGCCGCTGCCTGCTCCAAGCCAAAGGCATTGTGCAGTGCCTTGACGGCCAATTCCATGTACTTCTCGTCGATCACCACCGAGGTCTTGATTTCGCTGGTGGAAATCATCTGGATGTTGATGCCTTCTTCACTGAGCACGCGAAACATGGTGCTGGCCACGCCAACGTGGCTGCGCATGCCAATGCCAACGATCGACACCTTGCAAATCTTGGTGTCGCCGACGACCTCTTGCGCGCCCAGCTTGGGCAGCACCTGGGACTTGAGCAAGTCCATGGCGCGGGCGTAGTCGTTGTGGTTGACGGTAAAGCTGAAGTCGGTCATGCCCCCCTTGCTGATGTTCTGGATGATCATGTCGACTTCGATGTTGGCGTCAGCCACCGAACCGAGAATCTGATAGGCGATACCGGGTTTGTCGGGCACGCCCAGCACAGAAATTTTGGTCTCATCGCGGCTGAATGCGATGCCTGAAACGATGGCTTGCTCCATGTTTTCATCTTCCTCAAAAGTGATCAGGGTGCCAGACTTGGCTTCTTCGTTGATGTCGATGTCCCACGGCGTGAAGCTGGAGAGCACACGCAGTTTGACCTTGTATTTGCCGGCAAATTCGACCGAGCGGATTTGCAGCACCTTGGAGCCCATCGAGGCCATTTCCAGCATTTCTTCGAAGCTGACGGTGCTCAGGCGGCGCGCCTCGGGGACGATGCGCGGGTCGGTGGTGTAGACCCCGTCGACGTCGGTGTAGATCAGGCATTCATCGGCCTTCATGGCCGCGGCCACCGCCACCGCCGAGGTGTCCGAGCCACCGCGACCCAACGTGGTGATATGCCCCAGATCGTCGATGCCCTGAAAGCCGGTGACGATGACCACTTTGCCGGCAGCCAAGTCAGCACGCACGCGCGCGTCGTCAATCGACTCAATACGCGCCTTGGTGTAGGCGCTGTCGGTGCGGATCGGCACTTGCCAGCCGGTGTAGCTGACCGCCTCCAGGCCGAGTGCCTGCAAGGCGATGGCCAGCAGCGCGCTCGATGCCTGCTCGCCGGTGGCGGCGAGCATGTCGAGCTCGCGGTAATACGCCTCTGTGGGGCTGCTTGGCGCCAGTTCTTTGGCCAAGGCCAGCAAGCGATTGGTTTCGCCACTCATGGCGCTGGGCACCACCACCATCTGGTGGCCGGCGCGCGCCCATTTGGCAACGCGTTTGGCAACATTGCCGATGCGCTCGGTCGAGCCCATCGACGTGCCGCCGTACTTGTGAACGATCAGGGACATTGTGTGCGTGATTGGACGTTAAAAACCTAGGGATTGTACCAATGCAGGGTGGCGCCACGGCGCTGGCAAAAACCGTCGGCGACCTTCAAATGCAGCGCGTGACCACGCGTGCGGCAGGCAGCAATCTGGCGCAGCAGTTCGGCCATTTGCGCGGTCGTCGGCACGCGTCCATGTGCCAATTGCAACCAGTGCCGCAAGACGTTGGCCTGGCGCGCCGCGCTCAACCGCTGCAGCGCGGCGATGCCGGGCGGTGTACCGACCTGCTGCAGGTCTTGCTCGGCCACCTCGGTCAACAGCGTTTGCGCCTGCGCCGCGTGCTGGCTGCTGCGCGCAAACGTGTCACGAAATTGCGCAAAGCAGCTTTGCATAGCCGGCAGCAATTGGCCGCGGATGCGGTTGCGCGTATAGCGCTGATCCAGGTTGCTGGGGTCGGTGACGAATGCCGCGCCTTGCTGCGTCAACCACTGGCGCAGGTCGGCACCACTGACGCGCAGCAAAGGCCGGTGGTAGGTGATGCCCGCACGTTGCCAGGTGGGCGCCATGGCGCTCAGGCCCGGCAACCCGGCACCACGGCTCAGCGCCAGCAAGAGGGTCTCGACCTGGTCGTCTGCGTGTTGTGCAATTGCTATAGATTTGATTTCTGCCTGCGCTTGATTATCAAGGGCTAGAGCATCAAAAGCCTTATAGCGGGCGCGCCGTGCCGCGTCCTCTGGACTTTCTCCGGCGCGGTGTCGCGCGTCGACTTTGATAACGCGCAGCGGTACACCCAATTGGCTGCAGATCTGGCGGCAATGCGCCTCAAACGTGTCGGCGGCCGCTTGCAGCCCGTGGTGCACGTGCACGGCCGCCACCTGCTGCGGCCACTTCTTGACGCAGGCCAGAAGCAAGGCCGTCGAATCTGCGCCGCCGCTGTACGCCACGGCCAGCGGCAGCGCCGGCTCAAAATCAGCCATCGCCTGTGACAAAGACCGCGTCACGGCGTTGCCAGAAAATTAATTGGAATCTGACCCCAATTACTCAATTACTTGGTTTTGGTGTCGTTGAAACGGCCATAACTTTGCAGGCGCTCAAAGCGGCGATCGAGCAGTTCCCGGGGCTTCAGGTCGCTGACCTGGCGGTAGGCGTCGGTCAGGGCGCGCTTAAGCAAGGTGGCCATCTGTTTGGCGTCGCGGTGCGCACCGCCAACCGGCTCGCTGACGATCTTGTCAACCACACCCAGCGCTTTTAGTCGGTGTGCGGTGATGCCCAATGCGTCGGCGGCCTCCTGCGCTTTCTCGGACGTCTTCCACAGAATTGACGCGCAGCCTTCAGGGCTGATCACCGAATAGATGGAATACTGCAGCATCAATACCTGGTCGCCCACCGAGATCGCCAGCGCGCCACCCGAGCCGCCCTCACCGATGATGGTAACGATGATCGGCACCTCCAGCTGTGCCATCTCGAAGATGTTGCGGCCAATCGCCTCGGACTGGCCGCGCTCTTCGGCGTCAATGCCGGGGTAGGCGCCGGGCGTGTCGACAAAAGTGAACACCGGCAGCTTGAATTTTTCGGCCGTCTTCATCAAGCGCAGCGCCTTGCGGTAGCCCTCGGGCTTGCTCATGCCAAAGTTGCGCAAGCCGCGCTCTTTGGTGTCGCGGCCTTTTTGCTGACCGATGACCATGCACGGCGTGCCGTTAAAGCGCGCCAGCCCGCCGACGATGCTCAGGTCGTCGGCAAAGTGGCGGTCGCCGTGCAGCTCGACAAAATGGGTGAACAACTCGTTCACGTAATCCAAGGTGTAGGGGCGCTCGGGGTGACGGGCGATCTTGGTGATCTGCCACGGCGTCAGGTCGCTGTAGATGTCCTTGGTGAGCTGCTGGCTTTTCTTGGCCAACTGATTGATTTCGGCCGAAATATCGACGGCTGATTCGGTCTGCACGTAACGCAGCTCTTCAATCTTGTTTTCCAGCTCGGCGATCGGGGTTTCAAAATCGAGAAATGTTTTTTTGGCCATATGACAAACGTCCTAAGTTAGTTCGGGGCAAAGCCCGTCTTAATCAGTTGGGGACAGAGCAAAATTGCTGCGCAATTCTTGGTCTGCGCCCCAATTCAAACGCTCCTTGGTCTGACCCGCAAGGTCTCAATAAGCCACCGGCAAGGGGTCCAACGAGCGCCAAATATACCAAGTCGCTACCGTACGGTACGGCGCCCAGGCTTGGGCCACTTCGCGCGCGTCGCTGCGGCTGACCACGTCGCCCGAAAAGTAGCACTGGCTGATGCCGTTGAGCAAACCAACGTCGTCCAGCGGCAGCACGTTGGGGCGCATCAGGTGAAAGATGAGGAACATCTCGGCGGTCCAGCGGCCAATGCCGCGGATGGCCACCAGCTCGGCAATGATCGCCTCGTCGTCCATGCCAGCCCAAGCGTCGACATGCACCACGCCACCGTCAAAGTGCAGCGCCAGGTCGACCAAATATTCCACCTTGCGCGCGCTCAATCCGGCGCCGCGCATGTCGTCAATTTTCAGGCGCAACACCTGCGCCGGCGTCACGTGCGGCGCCAGCGCGACAAAGCGGTCCCAGATGGTCTGCGCTGCCTTCACCGAAATTTGCTGACCGACGACGCTGCGCGCCAGCGTCACAAACGCGTCGCCGCGGCTTTGCAGACAGGCCGCGCCAAATTGCGGAATCAGCCGCTTCATGACCCGGTCTTTTTTCATGAGATGCTTGCACGCGTCGCCCCAATACGTCGGAGCCAGCGTCTCACTTACTATTGATTTAGTAGCTGCCATAGTTTATTCAATGGGGGCTAGAGGCATAAAACACTTATGACTTTTCAATGCAGTGCTTGCCAGGTGGTGCCGCTCGCCGTGTCTTTGAGCTCGATGCCCTGGGCCAGCAAGTGCTGGCGAATGCGGTCGGCCTCGGCAAAGTTTTTGGCCGCCTTGGCCGCTGCCCGCTGGGCGATCAGCGCAGTAATGGCGCTGTCGTCCAACCCGGCACCGGCCTGCAAGTAGGCGCGGGCGTCGTCTTGCAGCAGCCCCAGACAACCACCCAGCGCCTTGAGCAAACCGGAGAGTTCGGCCGAGCGCGTGCGGTTGACCTCGGAGGCCAGGTCGAACAACACCGACACCGCCTCGGGCGTGCCAAAGTCTTCGTCCATGGCGGCCTTGAAGCGCGCGGCAAAGGGGGTGTTCCAGTCAATCACCACGTCCGGCGGCGGCACCAACGCCAGGGCGGTGTACAAGCGTTTAAGCGCCTGGCGCGCGTCGTCCAGATGCGCGTCGCTGTAGTTGAGCGCGCTGCGGTAATGCGAGCGGACGATAAAGAAGCGCAGCGTCTGGGCGTCGTAGCGCGCCAAAATCTCGCGGATGGTGAAAAAGTTGCCCAGGCTCTTGGACATCTTTTCGTTGTCGCGCGTGACAAAGCCGTTGTGCATCCAGCAGCGCGCCAGCGGCACGCCGTTGGCACCTTCGCTCTGGGCGATTTCGTTCTCGTGGTGCGGAAACTGCAAGTCGGCGCCGCCACCGTGAATGTCGACCGTTGGCCCAAGCAATTGGCCGCACATCGCCGAGCACTCGATATGCCAGCCCGGCCGGCCGGTGCCAAACGGGCTGTCCCATTTGGCGTCCGCTGGCTCGCTCGGCTTGGCCGACTTCCACAACACAAAGTCCAGCGGATCGGTCTTGCCGTCAGCCACCGCCACGCGCTCGCCGGCACGCAACTCGTCGAGCGACTTGCCGCTGAGCTTGCCGTAGCCGGCAAATTTACGCACCGCGTAATTGACGTCGCCGTCACCGCTCTGGTAGGCCAGACCCTTGTCCTGCAAGCGGCTGATCAACCCGAGCATGGCCGGCACATGCTCGGTGGCGCGCGGCTCCAGCGTCGGGCGCAAGATGCCCAGGGCGTCGGCGTCCTGGTGCAGCGCGTCGACCATACGGTTGGTCAGACTGCGGATCGACTCGCCGTTTTCCAACGCCCGCTTGATGATTTTGTCGTCGATGTCGGTGACGTTGCGCACGTGCGTCACGCGCAAGCCACTGACCTGCAACCAACGGCGCACCACGTCAAACGCCATCATCGAGCGGGCGTGCCCGAGGTGGCACAGGTCGTAGACCGTCATGCCGCACACGTACATGCGCACATGACCGGGCTCAAGCGGAGTGAATGCCTCGATCGAACGAGACAGCGTGTTGAAAATTCGCATGTGACTTGGGTGGGGAGATGTGTAGCGCGCCCGGGAAAAAACCGACCCCTGGGCTACAATTCGCGGCAGTATAAGGCCCCGCACGACGGGGCTTTTTTCCCGCCGTTGCACCGACTCTTTTTACCAATGAACCACGCCACCGGCCTGTTCCTGAAGCTGCTGCGCTGCCTGACTTGGGTGACCCTGACTGCCCTGCCGGCGGCCTACGCCGACGCTGTCGGTGACACGCAAGCGCTGCTGCAGGCCAACAAGTTACCCGAGGCGCTCGCCGCCGCCGACGCGCACCTAGCGCAGCAACCGGCCGACCCGCGCCTGCGTTTTATCAAAGGCGTGGTTCTGCGCAAACTGGGCCGGACAGACGAGTCGATTGCCGTGCTGACGCAGTTGACGCTGGACTACCCCGAACTGCCCGAACCGTACAACAACCTCGCCGTCATCTATGCCAGCCAGGGCCAGTTGCTGCAAGCACGCGTGGCGCTGGAATCGGCGCTGCGCAACAACCCCAACTACGCCGTGGCGCAAGAGAACCTGGGTGACGTCTACGTCAAATTGGCGGCGCAGTCATACGCCCGCGCGCTGCAAGTCGACGCCAGCAACGCCGCACTTCAGCCCAAACTGAGCGCCCTGGGCGCGGCGGCGCTCCAGGCGGCGCCCGCCAGGTAGCTCGCCCCGTCGGCCAGACACCCACCCCGCGCTATTTTTCCAAGGAGCCATTCATGCGCTTGCCATCGTTGAAAAAATTACTCATCACCGCCGCGGCAACGCTGACGCTGCTCGGCAGCGTGTCGGCGGCGCTGGCCGAGGGCGCGCCACAAGTCAAATTTGCCACCTCGGCGGGCAACTTTGTCGTCGAGCTGTACCCCGACAAGGCGCCAAAGACGGTCGCCAACTTTCTGCAGTACGTCAAAGACAAGCATTACGACGGCACGATCTTTCACCGCGTCATCGGCAACTTCATGATCCAGGGCGGCGGCTTCGACGCCAACTACGTGCAAAAGCCAACGCGCGCGCCGGTCGAGCACGAAGGCCGCCAATCGCTTGAGAAAGGCGGGCCGCGCAATGTGACCGGCACGCTGGCCATGGCCCGCACTGGCGACCCGCAATCGGCCACGGCACAGTTCTTCATCAACGTCAAGGCCAACGGCTTTCTCGATCCCGTCTTGATCCCGCCGGGCGACCCGGTGCCCGAGTTCGAGTACCAAGGCCAGGTTTACAAAAATACCCCGCGCGCCGACCTGCTCAACGCCCGGCAATTGTTTGGCTACACCGTGTTCGGCCGCGTCATTTCCGGCATGGACGTGGTCGACAAAATCAAGGTCACGCCCACCGGCCCGGGCGGGCCGTTCGGCTCCGACGTTCCGAAAACCCCTGTCCTTATCAACTCTGCAACCCTGGTGAAATAAATCATGAGCCATCCCAAAGTCGAACTGCACGTCAAAAACTACGGCGTCATCACCCTCGAACTCGACGCCGACAAGGCGCCCAAGTGCACCGCCAACTTTTTGGCCTATGTCAACAAGGGTCACTACAACAACACCATTTTTCACCGCGTCATTCCCGGCTTCATGGTGCAAGGCGGCGGCATGGAGCCCGGCATGGCGCAAAAGCCGTGTGACGCGCCAATCGAGAACGAAGCCAACAACGGCCTGAAAAACCTCAACTACAGCGTCGCCATGGCGCGCACCGGTGACCCGCATTCGGCCACCGCGCAGTTTTTCATCAACGTCGCTGACAACGGCTTCCTGAACCACACCGCGCCCAGTCAGCAAGGCTGGGGTTACGCGGTGTTTGGCAAGGTCGTCGCCGGCACCGAAGTCGTCGACCAGATCAAGAAGGTCAAGACCGGCCGGCGCGGCTACCACGACGACGTGCCGCTGGACGACGTGGTGATCGAAAAAGCGCTGGCGCTGTAACCCCCGGGGCTGACGCGTGCCGACGCCGACGCCCGCGCCTAGCCTGGCGTCTGGCTGGGCACGCGAGGTGTGCGCAGCGCCGCACTGGCGCACGGTAGACTTTATATCGGACCTGCATTTGCAGGCCAGCCAGCCAGCCACCTTCGCCGCCTGGCGCGACTACATGGCGCGCACATCGGCCGACGCACTGTTCATTCTGGGCGACCTGTTCGAAGTCTGGGTCGGCGACGACATCGTCCAGGTCGGCCACGACGCCCAGGCCGACTTTGCCCGCAGCTGTCAGCGGGTGCTGCACCACACCGCGCAGCGTCTGGCGCTGTTTTTCATGCACGGCAACCGCGACTTTCTGCTCGGGGCGGCGTTCGCCGGCGACTGTGCCATGACGCTACTGGCCGACCCCTGCGTGCTGCAATTCGACACCCAGCGTTGTCTGCTGTCGCACGGCGACGCGTTGTGTCTGGGCGATGTCGATTACCAGCACTTTCGCGCCGAGGTGCGCACGCTGGCCTGGCAACAGCGTTTTTTGGCCAAGCCCTTGGCCGAGCGCCAGGCCATCGCCCAGGCGCTGCGCGCGCAAAGCCAGGCGCATCACGCCAGCGGCGCCACCTACGCCGACGTCGACCCGACGCTGGCCCGCCATTGGTTGCAAAAGGCAAAAGCCGGCACGCTGATTCACGGTCACACGCATCGCCCCGGCAGCGACTGGCTCGACGCCGGTGACGCCCATGACGCGGCGCCGCGGCAGCGCCACGTGCTCAGCGATTGGGACGCCAGCGCCGCCGTGCCACGGCTGGAAGTGCTGCGCTGGCGCGCCGGCAGCGCGCCGCAGCGCGTCATTGCCGCATCAGGGCTTTAACAACACCTTCAAGGCGTTTTGCAGGCGCCGCGCCTGCGCGCTGTCGAACGCCGTGGCCAGCACGACGCTGGTGTCCTGCGCCCAGGTGTCACGCGGTGATGGGTCGTTGCGGCGCGTCAACAACTGCAACTGCAGCAAGCGCCGCGCGCTCAGGTGCTCGGCTGGCGTCGGCACTTCAGCGGCCATCTCCAGGCGCAGCAGCGCCGTGCTGGCGTCACCGGCCGCGGCGGCTTGCGTGACCGCCTTGGACCAGGCACCACGCGCTGCCGGCACCACCCGGCCGCCGAGTTCTTGCACGCCGGGCAAACGGCTGGCGTCGCGCAGCTCCCAGGCCGCCAGCAGTTGCGTCAAGGCCTCGCCGTGCGCTTGCGCCGCCAGCTTGCGCAGCGCCAACTGCGCCTGCTCCAGCGCCTCGCGCTGCGCGCGAAACGCTGCGTCACCCAGGCGTGGCGCCTCGGGCCGCTCGCGCCAGGCACCCGCCCCGGCACGCCCTTCCCGCCCGTCGCGGGCATCGCCTCCGTCCCGGCGCGCGCCGCGTTCGTCACCGCGCCCGCCCATGCGGGCGCCAGCGCCGTTGCGCTCGGCAAACTTGCCGCCGCGCAGTGGCGCCGCCGGCGCCTCGCGCTTCATGCCCGGGCGGTCGTCACCGCGCATCGCCACCACCGGTTTGCGCACCGGCGCCGCTGTTGCCTTGCCCGCCGCGGGGTTGACAACGGCATCGGCATTGGCTTCTGCCGCCGCCGCAACGCTTTCACCAGCGCTTGCCTCGACGCCAGTCGGCTCGCCCGGGGGCGTCACAGTAGCTTCATTATTAGGAGCTGCTTGCGCTGATTCCATAACGTCTAGAGCCGGATTTTCTTTAGAATTTTCAACGCTGGTGGCAAGCATCGCCTGGGCTTGTGCTTGACCACGCAAGGCGGCGTCAAGCGCCGTCATGGCGCTGCGGATGGCCGGCGCGTCGCCCGACGCATTGGCCGCCTGCAATGCTTTGGATGCCTCCAGCACCACCTGGTCGCGTGCGCTCAAGGCGCTTTGCGCCTTGTCGCGCTCGGCCGACTTGCGCTGGAAAGCGTCGTCGATCGGCTTGCGAAAGGCGTCCCAGAGCTTTTGCTCATGCCGACGATCGACCGGCACGCGGTGCACCTCGGCCTGCCAGCGTTGTTGCAGCGCCTTGACCGCGTCGATGCGCAAATGGCTCTCGGCACCGAGAGCGCGCGCCTCATCGATCAACGCGTGGCGCAAGGCCAGGCTGTCGTTTTGCAGTGCCTGCAGCGGCGCTGCGGCTTCGTCAATGGCCGCCTTCCACAGCGGCTGCAGCTCGGCGTACAACTTTTCACCGATGTGCCCCGACGCGCGCCAGCGCTCGGTAAACTGTTGCAACACACGGGCAAAGCCTTTCCAGTCGCCGTCGACGGCGCTGCGGTTGGCGCTGGCCCAGGCCTTGACCTCGTCGATCAGCGCCAGGCGCTGCGCCCGGTGCTCGGCGGCCTCGGCCTTGAGCTTGTCAAACCAGGTCTCGACCACCTTGTGCGCGGCGCTGCAGGCGTCGTCAAAACGCTTCCACAACGCGTGGTTGGGTACGCCACCCTGGTCGGTTTGTTTCCACTGCTCGCGCAACTGGCGCAAGGTGTCCTGCATCTTGCGCCCACCCAGGGCTTGCCCTTCGGGGCGCTGCAGCAAGGCCTCGGCCTTGGCCACCAGTTCTTCGCGCAACTGGTCGGCGCGCCAGCGTTGCCAGCCTTCCAGTTCGCCCGCTGCGGTCAGGGCGGCGTGCGCTTGAGCCTCCAATTTGTCGTCAATGAGCCGGCCAAGGTCTTTCAGCGCGGTACGCAGCGCGTTGGCCGCAGCAACGCTGGCCTTGCCGTGACCGGTGCTCAGCTCTTGTTGCAACTGGGTCAGTACCGCTTGCACGGCGACGTTGGCCTGCGCCCGACGCTCGGGGTCGACGGCGGGCCGCGCCGGTTTGGCCGGTGGCTCGACCGCGATACCACGCGCCAGGCGCAGTTCGTCGGCCCACACCGGCACGCTGGGCAAGGGGGCGTTGCCGTCAAGGGCGGCGGCCTGGGTCAACTGCAGCGCGTCGGCGAAGGCCTCCCAGACCAGCGCCAGTTGCGTTTGCGAGGCCTGCAACAGCGGCGGAAATTTGACGTCGACACTGGGCCAATTGACGTCACCGGTCAGCGCCGCGGCTTCGGCTTGCCAGTGGCTCACGTCGGCGCTGAGCGCCGCGTGCGCGGCTTGCGCGTCGAGCCAGGGTTTGGTCGACAACACCTCGATGCGCTGGGCAACCAGGACGGCAGCTTCGCGCTGCACTTGCACGCGGTGCTGCAAGTCTTCGATGGCGCGCACGCGCTCAACCAGCCGGGCCTTGAGCTCGGCCAACGGTTCTTTGCTCAAAGGCGCGCCGGCGCGGGCGGCGTCGCGCTGCCAGGCCAGGGCGTCAGCCAGATTGAGCTTGGCCAAAGCCAGCAGCGTCTGCGCCTTGTCGGCCCACTCTTGCGCGATGGCCGCTTGCGCCTTGCCGCGCTTGCGTTCGTCCAGGCGTTCACGCACCAGCTTGGCCGCGCCTTTGTCCTTGCCGCTGAGCTCTTTGAAGACCTGCTGCAGCACGTCGTTGCCCGGCTCGCTGGCCAGCCAGTCGCGAATGCAGGCCATGCGCTCGCCAGAGGTCTGGGCCGAGAACGCGCCGTGGGTCAGGGCGTCCAGCGGATGGGCGTCGGTCTTGGGCGCGGGCGCGACGGGGGCCGCGTCGGCGGCGTCCGGATGGGATTTTGAGAAGGGAAACATCGAAGGAGCGCGGGCAAAAAAATGAAAGCCGTCAGCGGCGCTGGCGGGCAACGAGGGCGCTATTTTCGCCGCCTTTTCAGCGCGTCTTCAAATGTTTTGCCGCGGCGCTATTGCGTGCTCAGATTGAGCTCGGCGCGCGGGCGCCATTTGGCCTCGGGCGTCACCGCCTTGGCGGCACCGAGAAAGAGACGCTCGGTAGGCAATTTCAAGCTCGCCAGGTAGTCGCGCACGGCCACGCCGCGCTGCACCGCAAGCGTCTGCATCGCCGCCTCAGAGGCATCCAGATGCGCCAGCAGCAGCGCCTCCATGTCGGGCACCGGCAGGTCTTTGGCCAAACCGATCAGGTTGCGCGGCTTGGGAAAGTCGGCCTGCTTGTAAACCGCGCGCAGCAGCGCCGGGTATTCATCTGCTGGCACCGTCAGCACCGCGCCAGCGGCGCGCCGCTTTTGCGCCAGTACCAGGGCCTGCAGTTGCTGGCGCTTGTAGGCGTCGCGCTCGACCTCCAGGCTGGCGGTACCAACCACCGTCATCTTCAGGCCCGGGCGATCGTGCAGCGCTTGGGCAACCTTGTCCAGGCCGGCGCGGGCGGTGTCGCTCAACGCCGCCGAGCCGGCGTCGAAGCTGACCATGCTGAGCGCGTCACCGCCGCCGCCCAGGGCGCTGGCCAGCAAGTTGAACGGTGCGGTGATTGCCTTGACGATCAGGTTGCCAATAATTTTGAAAACGATCGGCAGCAGGCGAAACTGCGGGTCATTGAGTGAGCCACTGACCGGCAGGTCGATGTCGATCACGCCGTTGCGGTCGGCCAGCAAGGCCACCGCCAGCTTGACCGGCAAGGTACTGGCGGCGTTGGGAATCGGCTCGCCAAACTTCAGCTGGTTGAGCACCAGCTTGTTGTTGGCGGTGAGCTGGCCGTCGGGCAACACCTTGTAGGCCACGTCAACGCTGAGCTTGCCGCGTTCGATGCCGTAGCCGGCGTAGCGCGCCGAGTACGTCGACAGTGGCGCCAGCTCTAGGTCACGCACTTTGCCGGTGACGTCCAGCACCACCGGTTGCACCAGCGGGTTGAGCTGGCCCAGCACCTCCAGCGTGGCCGTGCCTTGCGCGCGCCCGCGCAGCGCCACGTCGGCCAACGCGACAGTGCCGTTGACCGGCTCCGACGAAAAAGCGCTGAGCCGGCCAACCAGCTCGGTCAGGTCGGCCGAGTAATTGGGTTGGATGAACCGGTCGGTCAAGTTGACGTGGCCGCCGACCAGGCTCACCGGGCCAAAGCGCAGGCGTGCCGCCGGCGCCGCCGCACCAGCGGTTGACGCCGATGCCGCCGCCACAGCCGCAGTCGGCGCCGTCGGGCCCGCCGAAGCAGGCGTTGGCCGACGAAGCACGTCTTGCAAATTCAGTCGCCCCGCTTCATCCAGGATGACACGTGCGTAGAAATCACTCAACACCGTACCCGCCACGTCGACTTGCGTCGCCTGTCCTGGCGCCATGGCCAGCTTCAGTCCGGTGAGACTCAGGCTCTTCCAGTTCAGCAGCTCCTCGGGCGCACGCAGCGTCGCCGCCGACGCCAGCGTCTGCACCTGCAAGTCGTCCAGCGCCGCGTCGCCGGCCAGCGCCACGCTGGGGCCGGCTGCGCCCAAGCCCAGGTCGAGGCGGCCCTGGAAGCTGGTATCGGCGCGCAGCACCACGACGTTGAGTACGTCGCTCAGGTACGGTGCCAGCGCCTGCAGCGGCAGCCGCGTCGCCGTCAATGACCCGTTCAGCGCCAGCGGCTCCAAGCGGGTGCTACCGCGCCACTGCAGCCGACCCGGCTCCGTATGACCGTGGCGGGCGCTGGCCGCCAGCGCCACGGCAAACGGCTTGCGCGTCGCGCTGTCAAAATTTTTCACCTGCAGCGACAAGCCAGAGACGGCCACGGCCACGGCGGGTGTTACCGCAGCGTCGGCAAAGCGCAGGCGACCATCGGTCAATTGCCCGTCGTCCAGGGCGATACGCCAGGGCGCAGCCAACTTGTCGGTCGATTCGCCGGTCGCCTTGCCGGTCGCCGGTCGCGGGACGTCGGGGCGTGGCGGCGCGGCGCGCGCCAACCAGTCCTCGAACATCCAGCGGCCATCGGTCGCGCGGCGCAACGCCAGCTCGGGTCGGGTGACGCGC
>JBBIGT010000026.1:0-21731 GCA_037447395.1 Comamonadaceae bacterium
GATCAGCAGCGGGTAACCCGCTGCCAGCAGCTCTTGCTGGCGCGCCAGCAGCGAAAAATTCTGCGCCACCGTCTTGCCAAAGCCGATGCCCGGGTCCAGCAAAATACGAGTCTTTTCGACCCCTAGACCTTGCAAATCAAGCGCAGCATGCTGCAAAAACAAGAGCACCTGCGGAACCACGTCGCCCTGCATCGGTTGCACCTGCATGGTCTGCGGCTGCAAGTGCATGTGCATCAGACAGACGCCGCAGTTGCGATGCGCGGCGACGACTTCGCGGCCGCTTGCGCCGCCGTCGGCCGAGCGCCAGCGCAAGGCCCAGACGTCATTGATGATGTCCACACCCACGTCGAGCGCCGCCTGCATCACCTGCGGCTTGTAGGTGTCGACCGACAGCGGCACGCCCAAGCGCGCCGCGCCCTGCAGCACCGGCAACACGCGCGCCAGCTCGTCGGCCAGTGGCACCGGGGCGGCGCCGGGCCGTGTCGACTCGCCACCAATGTCGAGGATGTCGGCGCCGTCGCGCAGCAGTTGCTCGCAATGCGCCAGCGCCTGCGCCGTGCTGGCGTGGCTGCCGCCATCCGAGAACGAGTCGGGCGTAACGTTGACGATGCCCATCACACGCGGAGTGCGCAGGTCGATCTGGAAGCGACTGGTTTGCCAGTAGTGCATGGGACGGTTCAGCAATGAAAACGGGGCCGCAGCCCCGTGATGGTGAAGTTCAAAGCGTCAGGCCGCGTGCGGCGTGGCGTCGGGCTTGACGACCGGCGTGCCACCGCTGCCACTGCCGTCGCTACCTGCTTTGGCAGGCGGCGGCGTCCAGTCCTTGGGCGCGCGCGGCGGCTTGCCAGCCATGATGTCGTCGAGCTGGTCGGTGTCGATGGTTTCCCATTCGAGCAGCGCCTTGGCCATGGCGTGCATCTTGTCGCTGTGCTCTTCGATCAGGCGGCGCGCCAGGGCGTACTGCTCGTCGATGATGCGGCGCACTTCGGCGTCGACCTTCTGCATCGTTTCTTCGCTCATGTTGGTGGTCTTGGTGACCGAGCGGCCAAGGAACACTTCGCCCTCGTTTTCGGCGTAGACCATCGGGCCCAGCGCAGCCGTCATGCCGTAGCGCATGACCATGTCGCGGGCGATTTGCGTGGCGCGCTCGAAGTCGTTACTGGCGCCGGTGGTCATCTGGTGCATGAACACTTCTTCGGCGATGCGGCCACCAAACAGCATACTGATCTGATTGAGCATGTACTCTTTGTCGTACGAGTAGCGGTCTTGCGCCGGCAGGCTCATGGTGACGCCCAAGGCACGGCCGCGCGGGATGATCGTGACCTTGTGCACCGGGTCGCACTTGGGCAGCAGCTTGCCGATGAGCGCGTGGCCGGACTCGTGGTAGGCGGTGTTGCGGCGCTCTTCCTCGGGCATGACCATGCTCTTGCGCTCGGGGCCCATGAGGATCTTGTCCTTGGCCTTTTCAAAATCCTGCATCTCCACCGTGCGGGCGTTGCGCCGCGCCGCCATCAGCGCGGCTTCGTTGCACAGGTTGGCCAGGTCAGCACCGCTCATGCCAGGCGTGCCGCGGGCGATGATGGCGGCGTTGACGTCCGGGCTGAGCGGCACTTTGCGCATGTGCACGTTCAAAATCTGTTCGCGGCCACGAATGTCGGGCAGCGTCACGTAGACCTGGCGGTCAAAACGGCCCGGGCGCAGCAGCGCCGCGTCCAGAATGTCCGGCCGGTTGGTCGCCGCGACGACGATGACGCCGGCGTTGGTTTCGAAGCCATCCATCTCGACCAGCATCTGGTTGAGCGTTTGCTCGCGCTCGTCGTTGCCGCCACCCAGGCCCGCGCCACGCTGACGACCAACCGCGTCGATTTCGTCGATGAAGATGATGCACGGGGCGTTTTTCTTGGCGTTCTCGAACATGTCGCGCACCCGGCTGGCGCCGACGCCGACGAACATCTCGACAAAGTCGGAGCCCGAGATACTGAAGAACGGCACCTTGGCCTCGCCGGCAATTGATTTGGCCAGCAAGGTTTTGCCGGTGCCCGGCGGGCCAACCAGCAACAAGCCGCGCGGAATGCGTCCGCCGAGTTTTTGAAACTTGGCCGGGTCTTTCAGGAAGTCGACAACTTCCTTGACTTCTTCCTTGGCTTCGTCGCAGCCGGCCACGTCGGCAAACGTCACTGAATTGGTGTTTTCGTCGAGCAGGCGCGCTTTGCTCTTGCCAAAGCTGAAGGCGCCGCCCTTGCCGCCGCCCTGCATCTGACGCATGAAGTAGACCCACACGCCAATCAGCAACAGCATCGGCCCCCAACTGACCAGCAGCGTCATCAACAGCGAGCCCTCTTCGCGCTGGCGTACGTCAAACTTGACGTCGTTGGCCAACAGGTCGCCGACCAGACCGCGGTCGAGGTAGGTGGCGGTGGTGCGCACCTTGCGGTCATCGGCGGTGATGGCGACGATCTCGGTGCCGCTTTGGCCCTCTTGAATGACGGCGCTCTTGATGCGCTTGTTGCGCACCTCGTCGAGAAAGTCCGAATAGCCCAGGTAGCCCGCGCCGGTGCTGGGCCGGGTGTCAAATTGTTTGAAGACGGTGAACAGCACCATGGCGATCACCATCCACACCGCAATTTTTGAAAACCATGGATTGTTCAAGCGAAACTCCAGTCGATACACCCAGGAAGTGCCCTGGCGCAAGTGGCGCGAATTCTAGGCTTTTCGGCCTGCGCCAGACCTGACGACGGCTTGATCCTTAAGCCCGACAAGGAATTCGGCGCTATTTCAAAGCCAGCCCAACCAGGTAGGTTTCGGCCGAGCGGTCGCGCGACGCTTTCGGCTTGATCACTTTGACGCTGACAAACAGCGCCCGAAAGCGCTTGACCAGCGCGTCGTAACTGCCCCCATGGAACACCTTGGCGACCAGCGCGCCTTGCGGCGCCAAATGCGTTTGGGCAAAGTCCAGCGCCAGCTCCACCAACAGCTCGACGCGCGCCGCGTCGGCCGAGGCAATGCCCGACAGGTTGGGCGCCATGTCCGACAGCACGACGTCGGCCAATCGCCCCTGCAGCCGCGTGGCCAGTTCGGCCAACACAGCATCGTCACGAATGTCGCCAAGGATGAAATCGACGCCCTCGATCGGCGCCATCGGCAAAATGTCCAACGCCAAGATGCGGCCCGCCAGCAGCCCGAGCGCCGCCCCACCGCCGCTCGCCGACTTGGGCGCGAGCTTGCGCCGGGCGTACTGACTCCAGGCGCCGGGGGTCGAGCCCAGGTCGACGACACAGTCGCCGGGCTTGATCAGGTGCAAGGCGTCGTCGATTTCCTTGAGCTTGTACGCCGCGCGCGCCCGGTAGCCGTCCTTTTGCGCCTGCTTGACGTAGGGGTCGTTGACGTGGTCGTTGAGCCAGGCGCGGTTGACTTTGCTGCTTTTGACTGCGGATTTCATGCGTTGTGCGGTGGTTTGCGTCGCCGATAATAAGGCCATGTCGCAAATCATCCTGACCCCTGCCCAACGCAAACTGCACCGCGCCGACGCGCATCACCTCGACCCGGTGGTGATGATCGGCAGCGAGGGCTTGAGCGCCGCCGTCATCAAAGAAACCGACGCCGCGCTCAACGCCCACGGGCTGATCAAGGTGCGCGTTTTCAACGACGACCGCGCCGCGCGCGACGCCATGTTCACCACGCTGGCTGAGCAACTGAGCGCCGCGCCGATCCAGCACATTGGCAAGCTGCTGGTGCTGTGGCGGCCACTGCCAGCGCGTGAAAAGGTGATCGACGAGGACCGCCTACCCGGCCCCAAAGACGTCAAAGTGCTCAAATTCAGCAAACGTGGCGGCCAGCGCCCAGAGGTCAAAGTCCTGCGCGTGCTGGGCAACCAGCGCCTGACCAGTGGCGGCCAGATCAAGCGTGCCAAGAAAAAGCCCGTTAGCGTCAAGAAGCGCAATCAGTCAAACTGAATAGCCAGCGCGCGCTGGAGCCCGCCCAGCGAATGGCTATGGTGGCTGACGATTTGTGGTACCCCACCATGAGGAGGCCGCCGAAGCCATTCGCTGGGCGGGCGGGCCACAGCGTGAACTCTCAGCGGCCAAGCAACTTCTTGAACACCACCCCGGTGCACAGCCACTGCACCACATACAAACCGGTGCCGACGCTGTGCCACAGCGCCAGGTTGTCGCGGGCGACAATGTGTGGCGCCACGCCATAGTGCGACAGCAGCGCAGCGAGCATTCCAGCAACTATAAAAAACAGAGCTTTCTGCGCTTTATTGGTATGGGCTACAGCCTGATTTGACCGTATTGACAAAAGCAGCCACAAGCCGCTGACAACGGCCACCCAGGTCTGTGCGGCAAACAGTTTGGCGGCCATGGCGCCGGCGATGGCCGGCGTCGGCAGGTTGGCAAACAGCATCGGCACGACGCCAAAACCAATCGTTGTGGTGCTGCCCCACCACAAGGCGGCCAGCCAAACCGCCAGCGCCGATAAACGCACAGGCATGGCGAGCCAGCTCAGCAGTAGCGCACGCGCACCACCTCGTATTGGCGCAGGCCACCGGGCGCCTGCACCTCGGCCACGTCGCCTTCGTTCTTGCCAATCAACGCCCGGGCGATGGGGCTATTGACGTTGAGCAGACCGAGCTTGATGTCGGCCTCGTCTTCACCGACGATCTGGTACGTCACCGCCAAACCGCTGTCTTCATCGGCCAGTTCGACGGTCGAGCCAAACACCACCCGGCCGTCGGCGTGCAGGTCGGCCGGGTCGATGATCTGCGCCGCCGACAGTTTGCCTTCGATTTCCTTGATGCGCCCCTCGACAAACGCCTGCTTGTCCTTGGCGGCGTCGTACTCGGCGTTCTCACTCAGGTCGCCCTGCGCGCGCGCCTCGGCGATGGCGTTGATCACCGCCGGTCGCTCAAACGCCTTGAGCTGGTGCAGTTCGGCCTTGAGCATGTCGGCGCCGCGCTTGGTAATGGGAAGAGTCGCCACGAGAGTCTCCAGCAATTCGATCGGGTACAAAAGGAAACCGCCGAACGTTGCCGTGCGGCGGTATGGGGCGATTATGCCGCGATTTGGCGGCGACAAACGGTCGGCCGTATGCGCGGACGCGATCAGCGCCGCAACTGCGCGTGCATCTCCTGCACCGAAATCACGTCCAGGTCGTCCATGCAGTGCATGCCCTCGACCGCCGCTTCGGCGCCGGCGATGGTTGTAAACGTCGTGACGCGGTTGAGCAGCGCCGAGGTGCGAATCTGGCGCGAGTCGGCAATCGCGTTGCGGCGCTCTTCGACGGTGTTGATGACCATCACGATCTCGTCGTTCTTCAGCATGTCGACGATGTGCGGGCGACCTTCGGTGACCTTGTAGACCACGCCGCACGGCACGCCGGCCTCATTGATCGTCGCCGCCGTGCCCTTGGTGGCGACCACCTCGTACTGCATGGCCACCAGCGCGCGGGCAATCTCCACCGCTGCCGGCTTGTCGCTTTGCTTGACCGAGATAAACACCTTGCCGCTGGACGTGCCGTCGGCCTTGAAGGGGCGCGGCAGACGCGTGCCGGCGCCAATCTGCGACTTGACGAAGGCTTCGCCAAAGGTCTTGCCCACACCCATCACCTCGCCGGTTGACTTCATCTCGGGGCCAAGAATGGTGTCGACGCCGGGGAACTTGACGAACGGGAACACCGCCTCTTTCACGCTGAAATACGGTGGCTGCACTTCGGCGCCGATGCCTTGCGCGTCGAGCGACTGACCGACCATGCAGCGCGCCGCCACCTTGGCCAGTTGCACGCCGGTGGCCTTGCTGACAAACGGCACGGTGCGGCTGGCGCGCGGGTTGACTTCCAAAACAAAAATCACGTCTTGCTTGACGCCGTCAACCTCTTTTTGCTGGATGGCAAACTGCACGTTCATCAGGCCAACGACGTTCAGGCCCTGCGCCATCGCCGCGGTCTGGCGCTTCATCTCGTCGACGGTGGCTTGCTTCAGGTAATACGGCGGCAGCGAGCACGCCGAGTCGCCGCTGTGCACGCCGGCCTGCTCGATGTGCTCCATGACGCCGCCAATGAACACGCGCCCGCTGGCGTCGCGCACCGCGTCGACGTCGCACTCGATGGCGTCGTTCAGGAAGCGATCGAGCAACACCGGCGAATCATGGCTGACCTTGACCGCCTCGCGCATGTAGCGCTCCAGGTCGCGCTGCTCGTGGACGATTTCCATCGCGCGGCCACCGAGCACGTAGCTTGGCCGCACCACCAGCGGGTAACCCAGCGCGGCGGCTTTCTCCAGCGCCTCGGCTTCAGTGCGCGCGGTGGCGTTGGGCGGCTGGCGCAAATTCAGCTCGTGCAGCAGCTTCTGGAAACGTTCACGGTCTTCGGCGGCGTCGATCATGTCCGGGCTGGTACCGATGATCGGCACGCCGTTGGCTTCCAGATCGAGCGCCAGTTTCAACGGCGTCTGGCCGCCGTACTGGACGATCACGCCGTAAGGCTTTTCCTTATCGACAATCTCCAGCACGTCTTCCAGCGTCAGCGGCTCAAAGTACAGGCGGTCGGAGGTGTCGTAGTCGGTCGAGACGGTCTCGGGGTTGCAGTTGACCATGATGGTCTCGTAACCGTCTTCGCGCATGGCCAGTGCCGCGTGCACGCAGCAATAGTCAAACTCGATACCTTGGCCAATGCGGTTCGGGCCACCGCCGAGCACCATGATTTTTTTGCGATCGGTCGGCGCGGCTTCGCACTCCGCACCTTCGGCCTCGTAGGTGGAGTACAGGTAAGCGGTGTTGGTGGCAAATTCGGCCGCGCAGGTGTCCACGCGCTTGTAGACCGGGCGCACACCCAGGGCGTGGCGGCGCGCGCGCACGGCGGTATCGGTGGTCTTGAACTGCCTGGCCAGGCGGCGGTCGGAAAAGCCTTTTTGCTTGAGCGCACGCAAGCTGGCGGCGTCGATGCTGTCGAGCGCCGTGCCCAATGCCGGCTGCGGCAGGCGTTCGATTTCCAGCTCCAGCTGGACGATCTGCTCGATTTGCACCAGAAACCACCTGTCGATCTTGGTGATGGCAAAGACTTCGTCGACGCTCCAGCCGGCGGCAAAGGCGTCACCGACGTACCAGATGCGCTCGGGGCCGGGCTCGCCGAGCTCTTTCTCCAGCAACTCGCGGTCCTGCGTCTTCTCGTTCATGCCGTCGACGCCGACTTCCAGGCCACGCAGCGCTTTCTGGAACGACTCCTGAAAGGTGCGGCCCATCGCCATGACCTCGCCGACACTCTTCATCTGCGTGGTCAAGCGGCTGTCGGCGGCAGGGAATTTCTCAAAAGCAAAACGCGGGATTTTGGTGACGACGTAGTCAATGCTCGGCTCAAAGCTGGCCGGCGTGGCGCCGCCGGTGATCTCGTTTTTGAGCTCGTCCAGCGTGTAGCCCACCGCCAGTTTGGCCGCGACCTTGGCGATCGGAAAACCCGTCGCCTTGGAGGCCAACGCCGACGAACGCGACACACGCGGATTCATCTCGATGACGACCATGCGACCGTCTTTCGGGTTGATGGCGAACTGCACGTTGGAGCCACCAGTGTCGACGCCAATTTCGCGCAGCACGGCGATGCTGGCGTTGCGCAGAATCTGATACTCCTTGTCGGTCAACGTTTGTGCCGGCGCCACGGTGATCGAGTCGCCGGTGTGCACACCCATCGGGTCGAGGTTTTCAATCGAGCAGATGATGATGCAGTTGTCTGCGGTATCGCGCACCACCTCCATCTCGAACTCTTTCCAGCCAAGCAGCGACTCTTCAATCAGCAGCTCGTTGGTCGGCGAGGCTTCCAGGCCGCGCTTGCAGATCACTTCGAATTCTTCGGGGTTGTAGGCAATGCCGCCCCCGGTGCCACCGAGCGTGAAACTGGGGCGGATCACGGTAGGGAAGCCGACCGTGCGCTGCACCTCCCAGGCCTCAGCCATGCTGTGGGCGATGCCGGAACGCGCCGAGCCCAGACCGATCTTGGTCATGGCATCCTTGAACTTCAGGCGGTCTTCGGCCTTGTCGATGGCCTCGGGCTTGGCGCCGATCAACTCGATGGCTTTGCCCGTGGCGGCGCCGGTGTATTTGGCCAGCACGCCGTTGTGCCACAGGTCCAGCGCGCAGTTCAGCGCCGTCTGCCCGCCCATGGTGGGCAGGATCGCGTCAGGGCGCTCGCGGGCGATGATGCGCTCGACCACCTTCCAGGTGATCGGTTCGATGTAGGTGACGTCGGCGGTGGCCGGGTCGGTCATGATGGTGGCCGGGTTGCTGTTGATCAGGATGACCTTGTAGCCTTCTTCGCGCAGCGCCTTGCACGCCTGCACGCCGGAGTAGTCAAACTCACAGGCCTGGCCAATGATGATCGGCCCCGCGCCAATGATCAGGATACTTTTAATGTCGCTACGTTTTGCCATAATTTTTTAATAAAAACTGTTTAAAGCCCATTAAATACGGGCGTTGACAGCTCCTTTTTTTATATCAATTTAATTCAGACTTGCAGTCGCCAGCTTGGCGCCAAACCAGACAAACAAGCCGCCCACCAGACTCGACAGCCCACTGGAAAGCCGCCGTCGCCGGCGAAACGCCTGCGCCAGTCGGGCACCGGTAAAAATGAGCGCCGTCAGGTACAGCGCGCTGAAGCTCATCAGGATCGCGCTGAGGATCAGAAACGGTACTTCGGGCTGCGCGTAAGCCGGGTCGATGAACTGCACGAAGAACGACAGCAAAAACAAAATCGCCTTCGGGTTCAGCAAGCTGATGACCAGCGCGCGCTTGAACGGGTTTTGCATCTGCGGCGCAGTCGCTGCCGAGCTCGAACGTGACGCATCGGCGGTGGCTTGCACCGCTTGCGCCTGGCCGCGCAAACCCTTCAAAGCACTCGCTAGCAAATTCAGGCCGACCCAAAACAGATACGCCGCGCCGGCGTACTTGACGACCATGAAGGCGGTGGGGTGCGTGCGCAACAGGCTGGCCGCACCTAGCGCGGTACACAGCAACAAAATCGTGTCGCCGACAAACACACCGTAGGCGCCCTGAAACCCGCTGCGCACACCGCGCGCTGTGGCGACGCTGAGCACGTACAGCGAGTTGGGGCCGGGCAACAAGATGATGCCAAAGGCCCCAATCACGTAGGTCCACAAGTCGGTGACGCCGTAGAAGCTCATGCGCGCGCGGCCATGCTGGCAACAAACCGGTCAAACAGCGTGCCGATGTCTTGCGGGCCGGGTGACGCCTCGGGGTGCCCCTGAAAGCTGAATGCAGGTTTGTCGGTGCGCTCCATGCCTTGCAACGTGCCGTCAAACAGGCTCACATGGGTGGCGCGCAGATGGGCGGGCAGCGACTTTTCATCAACCGCAAAGCCGTGGTTCTGGCTGGTGATGCAGACGTGCCCGGTGGCCAGATCCTTGACCGGATGGTTGGCGCCGTGGTGGCCAAACTTCATCTTGAAGGTTTTGGCACCGCTGGCCAGCGCCATGATCTGATGGCCCAGGCAAATACCAAAGATCGGCACGCCCGAGTCGATCAGCGTTGCGGCTGCGGCAATAGCGTAGTCACACGGCTCGGGGTCACCAGGGCCGTTGCTCAGAAAAACACCGTCGGGCTTGAGGGCTAGGACGCCGGCCGCGGGCGTCTGCGCCGGCACCACCGTGACCTGGCAGCCGCGCTGCGCCAACATGCGCAGAATGTTTTTCTTGACGCCAAAGTCGTAGGCAACGACGTGAAAGCGCGGCGCGGTCTGCTCGCCAAAACCCGGCGCGCTGTCGAGCTGCGGCTGCACCAGCGCCCACTCGGTTTGCGTCCAGTTATAGCCGGTCTTGCAGCTCACTACACGGGCCAGATCCTGCCCAGCCATGCTCGGCGCGGCTTTGGCCAGCGCGATGGCGCGGTCTTTGGCCTGCTGCGTCACGGCTTCACCCGCGCTCAACGCCAGGACACAGCCGTTTTGCGCGCCCTGCGTGCGCAATTGGCGGGTCAATTGCCGCGTATCGATGCCGGCGATGGCCACCGTGCCTTGCGCTGCCAAGTAGTCGCCCAAGCTCTGGGTTGCGCGAAAGTTCGACGCCAGCAGCGGTAAATCCTTGATGATCAGGCCGGCGGCGTGCACCTGGTCGGCTTCCACGTCTTGCGCGTTGACGCCGGTGTTGCCGATGTGCGGGTAAGTGAGCGTGACGAGCTGGCGGCAATAACTGGGGTCAGTGAGGATTTCCTGATAACCGGTCATGGCGGTGTTGAACACCACCTCGCCGACGGTCGCGCCGCAAGCGCCAATGGAATTGCCAACGTAGACCGTGCCGTCTGCGAGCGCCAGGATGGCGGGCGGGATATTTCCCTTGAGAGACAAAAGCAAAGGGTTCTCCGAATGAGTTACGGGTACACCCAGACGCGCCCAAGAGTGAAATCCTGGTGTGCTTTTGACGGGGAGGAAGGCTTGAGCGGCGCTAGGCGTACGCGGGTGCGAAAGTGCCGGCGATTATAGCGAAGGGGGGCGCGCCGTTGGCGCCGTGGCGCTGGCGTGCAGGCAGATGGCCGCGGCGCTGGCGACGTTGAGCGATTCCTCGCCGCCGGGCTGGGCAATGCGCAGATGCAGCGTCGCCAGCGCCTCCAGCGCCGTGCACACGCCCTGCCCTTCGTGCCCCAACGCCCAGGCGCAGGGCATCGGCAACGCCTGCTTGGCCAGCGCCTGGTGCAGAAAGTCGCCCCGGTGCGAGCTGGTCACCAGCAGCGGCACGGTCAGCGCACGCAACAGGTCAACATCGGCGCCCTCGATCATGTGCAAGCCCCAATGCGCGCCCATGCCGGCACGCAAAACCTTCGGTGACCACAGCGCCGCCGTGCCTTTGACGGCGATGATCTGCTTGAAACCGAAAGCCGAGGCGCTGCGCAGAATCGCCCCAACGTTGCCGGCGTCCTGCACGCGGTCGAGCACGACGCTGGCCGCACCCGGCTGAAGCGCAGGCGCCGGCGGCAAGTCAAACACAAAGCCCATGCGCGCCGGCGACTCCAGCGCACTCAATGCGTCGTACAAGGGGTCCGAGACCACTATATTTTTAAGAGCTGCTTGCCCATACTCCTCCTTGGCTAGAGGCCCAGACTTTGGGTCTTGCCAGAAGGACTCGGCAAACACGCCAAGCACCGGGCGCACGCCACGCTGCAAGGCGGCGCGCAGCAGGTGGTCACCCTCAGCCCAAAAGCGACCCTGCTTGCGGTAATCGGTGTTGCCCGTGGCCAGGCGCCGCAAGTCCTTCAAGAGCGCGTTATCGCGCGAAGTGATGCGCATGGGTTGCGTCATGCCAGGCCCTCGCCCAACGCACGCCCCCGACGACCCATCAGTGCAAAACTCCGAGCCCTCACACCGACACCCCGCGTGCCAATGTCTGCGCCACCGGCGCGAAGGTTTTGCGGTGCTCGGGGCAGGCGCCGTGCTGCTGCAGGGCGGCCAGATGCTGCGCCGTACCGTAGCCTTTGTGCTGCGCAAAACCGTAGTGCGGATAGACCAAGTCGACGTCGACGCACCAGCGGTCGCGCGTCACCTTGGCGAGAATCGACGCGGCAGAAATGGCCGCCACCAACGCGTCACCTCTGACAATGGCCTCACAGCGCATCGGCAGCACCGGCAGCCGGTTGCCGTCAACCAGCACCAGCTTCGGTGCCAGGCGCAGGCCCAGCACGGCGCGGCGCATCGCCAGCAGCGTGGCCTGCAAGATGTTGAGTGACTCGATCTCTGGAACGCTTGCCTGCGCGACAGCAAAGCACAGGGCTTTGGCGCGGATTTCGTCAAACAGGCGTTCGCGTTTGGCGGCGCTGAGTTGCTTGGAATCATTCAACCCAACGATGGGATGCAAATCGTCCAGAATCACCGCGGCGGCAACCACCGGCCCGGCCAGCGGCCCACGACCGGCTTCATCGACGCCGGCCACCAGCCCCTCGGCGCCGTAGTGCAAGGCAATCTGCTGCATCTGCCGCGGCGTCGCACGCGGCGCGCCCGGTCGATCAGGCTTGGAGAACTTGATTGATGGCATCGGCGGCGATTTGCGGGGTGTCGCGCCGCAGCTCAATGTGCAGCGCGCTAAAGCGTTGTTCCAGGGCGGCGATTGTCTCAGGCTGCGTCCGCGCCGCGTTCAACCAGCGCAGCACGCCGTCGGCCAGCGCTTGCGGGGTGGCTGCGTCCTGCAGCAGTTCGGGCACAACAAAGTCACCACACAGAATGTTGGGCAGGCCAACCCACGGCTGCAGGCGCTTGCGCCGCATGATCTGCCACGACAGCGCGCCCATGCGGTAGGCGATGACCATCGGCCGCCTGTACAACGCCGCCTCCAGCGTGGCGGTGCCGCTGGCGATCAGCGTCACGTCACACGCCGCCAGCGCCACGTGCGACTGGCCGTCGAGCACCTGCAGCGCCGCCCCCAGGCCACTGAGACGCGCCAGCGCGTCGATCTGCGGGCGTAGCTGCGGCACCGCTGGAACTATGAATAGTGTAGCAGGATGCGCTTTTTTTATAATGGTTGCAGCCTCAAAAAAGCGTGAGCCCAGGTGCCTGACTTCAGCGCCGCGGCTGCCCGGCAAGACGGCCACCACCGGTGCCTGCAGCGGCAGGCCCAGGCGCGCGCGTGCCTGCGCCCGCTCAGGCTGCATCGGAACCACCTGCGCCAACGGATGACCGACGTAGGTGGCGGCAATGCCGTGCCGCGCCAGCAGTGCCGGCTCGAACGGAAAGACGCACAGCACGTGATCGACGGCGCGCTTGATCTTCTCCAGCCGCTCGGCTCGCCAGGCCCAGACCGACGGGCAGACAAAGTGCACGGTCTTGATACCCCGCACCTTCAGCGCCGCCTCCAGGTCGAGGTTGAAGTCGGGCGCGTCGACACCGATGAACACGTCCGGCGGGTTGGCCAGCAGGCGGGCTTGAAGCTGCTTGCGGATGCCAACGATCTCGCGGTAGCGCAGCAACACGTCGAGCCCAAAGCCGTGCACGGTCAGCTTGTCGTGCGGCCACCAGGCGGTGAAACCGCGCTTGCCCATCTGCGGGCCGCCAATGCCAACGCTGGTCAGCTCTGGCCAGCGCGCCCGCATGCCGTCGAGCAGCAGTCCGGCGAGCAAGTCACCCGAGGTTTCGCCGGCGACCAGGGCTGCATTGAGTGGGGTGGGCATGTTCAATTTCGGGTGGCCGAGCCTGTTCGACGCGCAGCGGCGAGCGCGGCAGAGACTGCGGGGGAGCGCCGATTTCTGGTACCCCAGCATGAGGCGCTCATCCGCAGTCTCTGCCGCGCGGGTTCAACGTCTAATGGCTCTGCACCACGTGACATGGTCAGCAAATCACCGAACAATCCCGCGCTGGGGCGATGTCTGATCCAGAAATGCGAGCATCATCTGAACGTCTGGTGAAGCGTCTGGGCAATTTTTATCCAGCGTAGCGATGCGTTCCCGCGCCGCCTGCAAGGTCAGATCGTCACGGTAGAGCGCCTTGTGCATCGCTTTGACTGCACTGATGCGCTCAGGTGAAAACCCGCGCCGACGCAAGCCTTCAAAGTTCATCGACCGCGCCGATGCTGGTTGCCCCTGGCACATCACAAACGGCGGCAAATCGGCAAACAGCAGCGTGCACATCGCGGTCATGCTGTGGGCACCGATCTTGACGAATTGGTGCACCACGGTAAAGCCGCCAAAAATGGCCCAGTCGCCCACATGCACGTGACCGGCCAACTGCGTGTTGTTGGCAAAAATGGTGTGGTCGCCGACCTGGCAATCGTGCGCCAGATGGCAGTAGGCCATGATCCAGTTGTCGTCACCGACGCGCGTCACGCCCAAATCGCCGGGTGAGCCGATGTTCAAGGTACAGAACTCGCGGATGGTGTTGCCGTTGCCGATGACCAGCTCACACGGCTCGCCAGCGTATTTCTTGTCCTGCGGAATGGCACCGAGCGAAGCAAACTGAAAAATGCGGTTGTCGGCACCAATGGTGGTGTGGCCTTCGATCACCACATGCGCGCCGATGGTCGTGCCCGAGCCAATTTTGACGTGCGGACCGATGACGCTGTACGGCCCGACGGTGACCGAGCTGTCGAGCTCGGCGCCGGCATCGACCAGGGCGGTGGCGTGAATGGCAGTCAAGCGCGGGCCTTCAAGCAATTTTGCGAATGGCGCAGGTCAGCTCGGCTTCGACTGCCACATCGCCGTCGACCAGCGCCCGCGCCTGGAACTTGAAGATACCCGCCTTCATGCGTAGCAGCGCCACTTCCAGAATCAGCTGGTCGCCCGGCTCCACCGGGCGCTTGAAGCGCACGCCCTCCATACCGGCGAAGTAGTACACCGTGTCGTCGGTGGCCGCCGAGTCCATGGCGTCAAAGGCCAGCAAGGCGGCCGCCTGCGCCAGGGCTTCGAGCATCAACACCCCTGGCATCACCGGCCGATACGGGAAATGACCTTGAAAGAACGGCTCATTGATGGTGACGTTTTTCAGCGCCTTGATGGTTTTGCCCTTGTCGATCTCGAGCACGCGGTCGACCAGCAAAAAAGGGTACCGATGCGGCAGTTTGGTGAGAATTTTGTAAATGTCCATAGCGCTTTCCTTGATCCTGTTTTGGTATTTTCTCTGGCCTACTCCGGCGTCTGCGCGTCGGTCTGTTGTTTGACCTGCTGCTCCAGCGTGCGAAGGCGTTCGCGTAACGCGGCCAGGTGCTTGACTGAAGCCGCATTTTTTTCCCACGCCGCATTGTCATCAAGCGGAAACAGGCCGGTGTAATGGCCGGGTTTGAGAATCGAGCGAGTGACCACCGAGGCAGCCGAGATGTTGACCCCCTCAACCAGCGTCAAATGGCCCAGCACCACCGCGCCGCCGCCGACGGTGCAATGCGCGCCGATGGTGGCGCTGCCGGCGACACCGGCGCAACCGGCCATGGCCGTATGCGCGCCGACGTGTACGTTGTGACCGATCTGGATCAGGTTGTCGAGCTTGACACCGTTCTCGATCACCGTGTCGTGCAAGGCACCGCGGTCGATGCAGGTATTGGCGCCGATTTCAACGTCATCGCCAATGCGTACGCTACCCAATTGTTCGATCTTTTCCCAGGTGCCCTGGCTGGGTGCAAAGCCAAAGCCGTCGGCACCGATGACCGCGCCAGGGTGGACGATGCAGCGCGCGCCGATAACGCAACGCTGGCCGACCGTGACGCGCGACTTGAGCACCGTCTGCGCGCCAATGCGCGCACCCGCCTCAATGACGCACAAGGCGCCGATGCGCGCGCTCGGGTCGACGCTGGCCGTGGCGTCGATCACCGCCGACGGGTGAATCATCGGTCCAGGCACAGGCGGCAGGCTTTGCTGCCAGAGTTGCGTCACCCGGGCGAAGTACAGATAGGGGTCATCGCTGACGAGGCAATCACCGCGCGCCATCGCCTCTGGCTGCAGCGCCGGGCTGACGATGACGCAGCCGGCACGCGAGGCAGCCAGCTGCTGACGGTATTTGGGATGGCTGAGAAAGCTCAGGTCGGCCGGGCTGGCCGACTCCAGCGGCGCGATACCTTCGATCAGGCGCTGCGCGTCGCCATGCAGTTCACCGCCAAGCGCCTCGAGGATCAGGCCAACACGTAACGCCACCCGTGGCCAGCCTTTCGAGCGCCTACTTGGCCGCCGGCACGTTAAGCGCCTTGATGACCTTGTCGGTTACGTCGTGCTTGGGGTTGACGTACACCGCGTCCTGAAAAATGATGTCGTACTGCTCGGCTACGGCGATTTCTTTGATGGCCTTGTTGGCGCGCTGGATGACTTGCTGCAACTCTTCGTTTTTGCGCGCGTTCAGGTCTTCCTGGAACTCGCGGCGTTTACGCTGGAACTCGCGGTCTTGCTCGACCAACTGTTTTTGCCGGCTGGTGCGCTGCGCCTCGGGCAAGGTGGGCGCTTCACGTTCGAGCTTATCGGCCATCGCCTTGATGCTGGCACCCAGGTCGGTGAGTTCTTTCTCACGCTTGGAAAACTCCTGCTCAAGCTTGGCCTGCGCCGCCTTGGCCACGGCGGCTTCCTTGATGACGCGATCGGTGCTGACAAAACCGATCTTCACCTCGGCAGCTGGCACTGCCGCCACAAAAAAACTGCACAGTACGACCGCAACGGCCCGGCGTAACAACGTGTTCATCAGAAACTGGTCCCAATTTGAAATTGCATGTTTTGAATTCTATCGTTGTCAAACTTCTTGATCGGTTTGGCAAACGCCAGGCGCAGCGGGCCAACCGGTGAAATCCAGCTGATGCCAACCCCCACCGACGAGCGCAAGCTGCTGGCGTCGGCGTTGATCGCCAAGCCCTGGTCGCCGCCGCGCACCAACCCCAAATCCCAGAAGCCATACATGCGCAAGGTGCGGTCATTGCCCACGCCAGGGAACGGCGCCAGCACCTCAAAATTGAGGTTGAATTTGCCGGTACCACCGATCGACGTGCCGCTGATATCTTTGGGGCCAAGACTGCCCTGCTCAAAACCACGTACCGAGCCCAACCCACCACCGTAATAGTTCTTGAACACCGGATACGGCCGCTCACCGAGCACCCGGCCCAGGCCGAGTTCAGCGTTGGCCGCCAGGGTGTATTTTTTGCTCAAGGGCACGTAGCGCTGGTACTGCAGGGTCGAGCGCATGTAACGCACGTCGCCAGTGAACGACAGCTCGCCGGTGACGCGCTGCAGTTTGCCGTTGGTCGGCACCAGCGCACTGTCGCGGTTATCGCGCGCCCAGCCGACGGTGAACGGCACCGCTGTGCTGGAATAACCGTACTGGTTGGCGTAGTCCTGGTACGACGTCGGCAACAACGTACCGGGTTCGATCGTCGTTTTCTCCATGCCGGCGCCAAAGTAAACGGTATCGGTCTCGGTAAAAGGCACGCCAAAGCGCAACGAAGCACCCGAGGTGATGAGCTTGTAATAGCTCTGATCCTGATACGGGCTGCTGGTTTTGTGATAGATGTCAACGGTCCTGGAGACACCGTCTTCGGTGAAATACGGGTCGGTGGTATTGAGCACCAGCACACGGTTGATCTTGCTGGTGTTGACCTCGATGCCCAGCGAATTGCCCGAGCCAAAGGCGTTCTCCTGCTTCAAGCCGACCGACAGGCCCAAGCCGTCGCCACTGGAAAAGCCGGCACCCAGACTGAAACTGCCGGTCGGTTTCTCGACGACGTTGAGCGTCAGATCAACCTGATCGGGTGCACCCGGCACCTCCAGCGTTTCGACCGACACCTCAGAGAAGTAGCCCAGGCGGTCGACCCGGTCACGTGAACGGCGAATCTTGTCACCGTCGTACCACGACGCTTCGAGCTGGCGGAACTCGCGGCGCACGACGACGTCGCGCGTGCGTGTGTTGCCGGCGACGTTGATTTTGCGCACGTACGCGCGCCGCGACGGATTGGCCTGCAGGGTGATGGTCACACGGTTGTTGACGCGGTCAACCTCGGGCAGCGCGTCGACGCGGGCAAAAGCGTAGCCAAAATTGCCAAAGTAATCGGTAAACGCCTTGCTCGTCTTGGCCACTTCGTCGGCGTTGTAGGCTTGGCCTGGCCGAATGGTTACCAGCGTCTTGAACTCGTCGTCCTTGCCCAGGTAGTTGCCCGCCAGCCTGACGCCACGGACGACGAAGCGTTCGCCTTCACTGACGTTGATGGTGATGCCGATGTCGGTCTTGTTGGCGTCCATCATGACCTGCGTCGACTCGACCTTGAACTCCAGATAGCCACGGGTCAGGTAATACGAGCGCAGCGTCTCCAGGTCGGCGTTGAGCTTGGCACGCGAGTAACGGTTGGATTTGGTGTACCAGCTCATCCAGCCACCGGTGTCCAGATCAAACAGGTCGCGCAAGGTGGACTCGCTGAAGACCTTGTTGCCGACGATGCGGATGTCGCTGATCTTGGCCGGTTCACCCTCGGTCACGGTAAAGGTCAGGTTGACGCGGTTGCGCTCAACCGGCGTGACGGTCGTCACCACCTGTGCCGCGTACAGGCTGCGGTTGATGTACTGGCGCTTGAGCTCCTGCTCGGCACGATCGAGCTGCGCCTTGTCAAACGGCCGGCCGTCGGCCAGACCGACGTCGCGCAAGGACTTCAACAACACGTCCTTGTCAAACTCTTTGATGCCGACAAATTCGACGTTGGCGACGCTCGGGCGCTCTTCAACCACCACCACCAGCACGTCGCCGTTGACGTCGATGCGCACGTCCTTGAACAAGCCCAGTGCGTACAAGGCGCGAATCGACGCGGCCGCCTTGTCGTCGTTGTAGACGTCACCCACCTGCACCGGAATCGACACAAAAACCGTTCCGGGCTCGACCCGCTGCAAGCCTTCGATGCGGATGTCGCGCACAGTAAACGGGTCGACCGCCCAGGCCGAACCGGCAGCCATGGCGATCGCGGTCAGTGCGGCCAGGGCACTGAGACGGCATCGAGTGAAATTCATAGTGATCTTAAAAATACGCTGTGGTCAGCACAAAAAACTAGCTGAACAAGCGACTGATATCGTTGAAAAGTGCAATGGACATCAATACCGTCAACACGGCGATGCCCCCTTGCTGCAGACGCTCCATCCATTGGTCGGAAACGGGCCTGCCGGTGGCGGCCTCCCAAAGATAATACATCAGGTGTCCGCCGTCGAGCACCGGCACCGGCAGCAGATTGAGCACCCCCAAACTAACGCTGACCAGGGCCAGAAAAACCAGGTACGACGTCACGCCCAGCAACGCCGATTTGCCGGCAAACTCGGCGATCGTCAACGGCCCGCTGATGTTCTTCACCGACGCCTGGCCGATGACCATCTGCCCCATCATCGTCAGCGTCATCGACGACATATCCCAGGTTTGCTGCAGCGCGCGGGCGACGCTTTCAGCGACGTCGTAGCGCACCAGCACCGTGAGCGGCGGCGCACCAACAAAAGCGCCAATGCGGCCCACCGGCGTGCCAGCGTCATCAGCCAACGCCGGCCGCACGTCGACGTCGATCGACCGGCCGTCACGGACAACGCGCCAACGCTGTGCTTGTGTCGCGCCGGCACGCACCGCGTCGCGGATGAGCTGGCGCAAGTGCTGCGCGTCGACAACGCGCTGGTCGTCCACCGTCAACACCTCGTCGCCCCTTTTGAGGCCCGCCTTGGCGGCCGCGCCGCCGTCCAGGATGTCGCCCAGCAGGGGTCGCGAAAAAGGCGCGGCGATGCCAATCCGGGCAAACAGCCGGGCGTCGATCTCGGTCGTTTGCAGCGTCGCCGTCGGCAGTGTCACGGTGTGCGCGGCGGCGTCACCACTACGCAACTCGAGGTGCACGTCCTGCGCCTGCAGCGCCGCGCGTGTCAGCGTCCAACGCACGTCCTCAAACGACCGCACCGCCGTCGGCTGGTCGTCGCCCAGGCCGATGCGCAGCACCCGCTCACCGCCCGCGACGCCAGCCTCGGCGGCCAGCGAACCGGCCGCCGGCCGGCTCAACACGGCTTGCGGCAGATCGACACCGATCCAGTTGACGACGCTGTACAAAGCCACGGCCAGCAACAGGTTGGCCAGCGGCCCGGCGGCGACGATGGCCGCGCGCCGGCCAAGCGACTGGGTGTTGAACGCCAGGTGCCGTTGCGCCGCGTCGACCGGGCCCTCGCGCTCATCGAGCATCTTGACAAAGCCGCCCAAGGGAATGACCGAGACGACAAACTCGGTGGCGTCGGCGCTGGCCTGGCGGCGCCACAACGGTTTGCCAAAACCGATGGAAAAGCGCAGCACCTTGACGCCGCAGGCCAGCGCCATGCGGTAGTGGCCGTATTCGTGCACGGCAATCAACAGGGCGATGGCCAAGACAAAGGCCGGCAGTGTCAGCATGTCAAGCCTCCAGCGTCTTCATTCACGAGGCCGGCCGCAGCAGGACGGTGACGCGACATGACCGACAACGCCCGCTTAGCGACGCAAGCCACGCGCCACCTGGCAGGCGGCGGCGCGCGCCGCTTCATCGAGCGCCAGCAAGTCGGCCAGCGACGACGGCTTGTGCGGTTGCACCGCCGCCAGCGTGGCCTCGTTGACCGCATGAATCTGGTCGAAGCGGATGTCGCCAGCCAGAAACGCCGCCACAGCGACTTCGTTGGCAGCGTTGAGCACGGCGGTGCTGCCGGGCGCCGCCTGCAACACCTGCCAAGCCAGGCGCAAGCCCGGAAAGCGCCGCGGATGGTCGTTGGCGCCAATGGCTTCAAACGTCAAGGCGCTCAGGGTGCTGAAGTCGAGCTCCCCGGCGCCCGAGGCGACCCGCTGCGGCCAGGCCAGGCCGTAGGCAATCGGCACCTTCATGTCAGGCGTGCCCAACTGGGCGATCACCGAATGATCCCGGTACTGCACCATCGAGTGAATGACGCTCTGCGGGTGAATCACCACGTCGATGCGCTCGGCCGGCAAGCCAAACAGGTAGCGCGCCTCGATGACCTCCAGCGCCTTGTTCATCATCGTCGCCGAATCGACCGAAATCTTGCGGCCCATGACCCAATTGGGGTGAGCGCAGGCCTGCTCTGGCGTGATGTCGGCAAAGGTCGCTGGGTCACGCTGGCGAAACGGTCCGCCCGAGGCGGTGAGGATGATCTTGTCGACCCGCTCATTCCAACAGGAGGCGTCGTCGGGCAGCGACTGGAACACCGCCGAATGCTCGCTGTCGATGGGTAACAATTGCGCGCCACCGGCGGCGACGGTCTGCAGAAAGTACGCACCACCGACCACCAGCGCCTCTTTGTTGGCCAACAGCAGACGCTTGCCGGCACGCGCCGCTGCAAGACAGGACGCCAGACCAGCCGCGCCGACGATCGCCGCCATAACGGCGTCGACCTGCTCGTGCGCAGCTATTTGTTCAATAGCATCCGGCCCAGACAGAACATTGGTCACAAGGCGATTTGCTTTACATTTTTCGGCGAGCAACTGGGCGTGTGGGGCGCTGGCCATAACGGCATACGCCGGTTGAAAGCGCACGCATTGCGCCAGCAACTTGTCCACTTGTGTGGCCGCGGCCAGGGCGAAGACCTCATAGCGCTGCGGATGCAAGGCGATGACGTCGAGCGTGCTGACGCCGATCGACCCGGTTGAACCCAGAATGGCAACGCGCTGCTTGCCCGAGCTGTTGTGCTTGCTCATCCAGGTCCTCACCACGAAACCAGCCACATCGCCAGCGGCAGCGTCGGCAAGAGCGCGTCGACGCGATCAAGCACGCCGCCGTGACCGGGCAACAAAGCGCTGCTGTCCTTGACGCCGGCGCTGCGCTTGACCAGCGACTCAAGCAGGTCGCCAACCACGCTCATGGCCGCCAGAAAAAGGCAGCCGAACATCAGAAACGACAGGCCGCGGCCGGCCAACCGCGTATACAGGCTGGGCACGGCTAGGCCCCAGGCGGCATCGGCAAAGCGCCAGAGCAGCGCCAACAGCACAACGCCAAGCGCCCCGCCCAGCGCCCCTTCCCAGCTCTTGCCCGGGCTGATCGACGCCGCCAGCTTGCGCGCAATAAAGCGTCCGCCGACGGCACGACCGACAAAATACGCGGTGATATCGGCCACCCAGACCAGGGCCATGACCGATAACAAAAAATTGACACCGAGCAGCTTGGCTTGCGCCAGCGCCAGCCAGGTCGCGCACAGCGCCACCCAGCCAACCAGCAGGCGCCAAGCCCGGGCGACACCGGCCCAGGCTGGCACCCCGCGGCGCAGCGCCCAGGCGCCCAAAACGACCCATGCCAAGCCAACACCCAGCCACAGCAGCGG
>JBBIGT010000027.1:0-21665 GCA_037447395.1 Comamonadaceae bacterium
GCATTGGCCGCCCGCGCGTCGAGCCCAGTTTCATCCGTACGCTGGTCGACCGCATGATCGACGTGGCCGACGTCGATTCGATCGCCGCGATGCAGTTGCTCAGTGAACTTCTGGGGCGCAAGGTCGGGCCGTCGACCGGCACCAATTTTGTCGGCATGTTGACGCTGGCGCTGCAGATGCGCCAGCGCGGCGAGCGGGGCTCGATCTTGTCGCTGCTGTGCGATTCGGGCGAGCGCTATTTGGCGTCGTACTTTGACCCGGTCTGGGTGCACCGCAACTTTGGCGACTGCGCCGGCGCATTGGCGCGCATGAAGGCGCAGCTGGCCTGACACACCCGGGCCACCACGTGACACGGCCGGTCAGTTCAGCGTCGCCTCTTGCGACTCCGGCTTGGCCTTGCCTTCACGTTTGGGCAGCGGCGTGATGTCGAGCAAGACCTCGGTCTTGCTCTCGTCCTTGTCGTCGAGATCGACCGTCAGTCGGCCACCGTCCATCAGGCGGCCAAACAACAACTCGTCGGCCAAAGCGCGGCGGATGGTGTCCTGAATCAGGCGCTGCATCGGGCGCGCGCCCATCAACGGATCAAACCCCTTCTTGGCCAGGTGCTTGCGCAACTTGTCGGTGAAGGTCACCTCGACCTTCTTGTCGGCCAACTGCGCTTCCAACTGCAGCAGGAACTTGTCGACCACGCGCAGGATGACGTTTTCGTCGAGCGACTTGAAGCTGACGATGGCGTCGAGCCGGTTGCGGAACTCGGGCGTGAACATGCGTTTGATGTCGGCCATCTCGTCGCCCGACTCACGCGGGTTGGTAAAGCCGATGGTCGCCTTGGCCATGGTTTCGGCGCCGGCGTTGGTGGTCATGATGATGATGACGTTGCGGAAGTCTGCCTTGCGCCCGTTGTTGTCGGTCAGCGTTCCGTGGTCCATCACCTGCAGCAACACGTTGAAGATCGCCGGGTGCGCTTTTTCGATTTCGTCGAGCAGCAGCACGCAGTGCGGCTTCTTGGTGATCGCCTCGGTCAGCAGACCGCCCTGATCGAAGCCCACGTAGCCCGGCGGCGCGCCAATCAAACGGCTCACCGCGTGCTGTTCCATGTACTCGCTCATGTCGAAACGGATCAGCTCGATGCCCATGATGTAGGCCAACTGCCTGGCCGCCTCGGTCTTGCCCACACCCGTGGGGCCGCTGAACAGGAACGCGCCAATGGGCTTGTCGCCCTTGCCCAGGCCGGAGCGCGCCATCTTGACCGACGAGGCCAGCATATCGAGCGCCTTGTCCTGCCCGAACACCACGTTTTTCAGGTCGCGCTCGAGGGTCTTGAGCTTGCCGCGGTCGTCGTTGGAGACGTTGGCCGCGGGGATGCGCGCGATCTTGGCGACGATGTCCTCGACCTCGGTCTTGCTGATAATTTTCTTGCGCTTGGACACGGGCAGGATGCGCTGCGCTGCGCCGGCCTCGTCGATCACGTCGATGGCCTTGTCGGGCAGGTGCCGGTCATTGATGTACTTGGCTGACAGCTCGGCCGCCGCCTGCAAGGCACTGAGCGCGTACTTGACGCTGTGGTGTTCTTCAAAGCGCGACTTGAGCCCTTTGAGGATGTCGACGGTCTGCTCCACCGACGGCTCGAGCACGTCGACCTTCTGGAAGCGCCGTGACAGCGCCGCGTCTTTTTCAAAAATGCCGCGGTATTCGGTGAAGGTGGTCGCGCCAATGCACTTGAGCGCACCCGAACCCAACGCGGGCTTGAGCAGATTCGACGCATCGAGCGTGCCCCCCGACGCGGCACCGGCACCAATCAGGGTGTGGATTTCGTCGATGAACAAGATCGTGTTCGGTTTGTCCTTGAGCGACTTGAGCACCCCCTTGAGGCGCTGCTCGAAATCGCCGCGGTACTTGGTGCCGGCCAGCAAGGCGCCCATGTCGAGCGAATAAACGATCGATTCCGCCAGAATCTCGGGCACGTCTTTTTGCGTGATGCGCCAGGCCAAGCCTTCGGCGATGGCGGTCTTGCCGACGCCGGCCTCACCGACCAGCAGCGGGTTGTTCTTGCGCCGCCGGCAAAGAATCTGGATGACGCGCTCGACCTCGAATTCGCGGCCAATCAGCGGGTCAATCTTGCCGTCTTTGGCCAGCTGGTTGAGGTTTTGCGTGTACTGCTCCAGCGGCGACGCCTTGTCGCTACGCTCGTTGGATTCTTCGGCTTCGGCGGGCGCTTCGCCGGATTTCACCGGCTCGGGCGGGTCGCTCTTCTTGATGCCGTGGGCGATGAAGTTGACGACGTCCAGGCGACGATGCGTTTCGCGGCGGCGCGAGTACACAGCGTGCGAATCTTTCTCGCCAAAAATGGCCACCAGCACGTTGGCACCGGTCACTTCTTTCTTGCCGCTGCCAGTCGACTGCACGTGCATGATGGCGCGCTGGATGACGCGCTGGAAACCCAAGGTGGGCTGCGTATCAACGTCGTCGACACCGGCGACCTGCGGCGTGTTGTCTTTAATGAACGTGACCAGCGACTTGCGCAAGTCGTCAATGTTGGCCGAGCAGGCGCGCAGTACCTCGGCGGCGCTGGGGTTGTCCAGCAACGCCAGCAGCAAATGCTCGACGGTGATGAACTCGTGGCGCTGTTGGCGTGCCTCGACAAACGCCATGTGCAGACTGACTTCCAATTCTTGTGCAATCATGGGATTCCTTCAATCGCCTTGTTTCAGGCAGTCACTTTAATCTGAATCGATATCAGCAGCCCAACGACTGCTTTATACCCTCAGGGCTCGACGGGTTCGGCAACACATTGCAACGGATGCCCGGCCTTGTTGGCCGCTTCCAACACCTGGTTGACTTTGGTGGCGGCAATGTCGCGGGAATAGACGCCGCAGATACCCCGTCCGTCGAGGTGAATCTTCAGCATGATCTGCGTTGCCGTTTCGACGTCTTTGCCAAAAAACTCCTGGATGACGATGACGACGAACTCCATCGGCGTGTAGTCGTCGTTGAGCATGACCACCTGGTAGCGCTTGGGCGGGCGCGTTTTCTGCGTGCGCCGCTCCAGCACCACGGTGCCGTCCGAGTCGTCTGGCGCCGGCACGATCGGCCGCTGGGGAATCACTTTTGGAGGCTTGCTGCTCATCGGGGCATTTTATCGGGCCAGTTTTTTTCTGAACATGCGAATGGACATGGTGCCGCCGGCGGCAGATTCAAGGCGGCAAACCAGACATCAACGTCGGCCGGGTCATGCAAGGGCCGCACCGCCTCGAACACCTGTTGCGCCGGCGGATAGCGGCGGCGCAACAAATTGAGCCACTGCTTGAGCCGCCCGGTGCGCTGGTCGACGCGCAACTGCGTGCCGACCAATTGCCAAAAGTCGCGCAGCAGCGCCAGCAGTTGCGGCCACGTCAACGCCGGCGCCGACGCCGATGCATCGTCGTGCGCGCGGATGGCCCACGCCAGGCCGGGGTCGGCGACCATGCCACGGCCGAGCATCAAGGCCTGGCAGCCGCTGGCCGCGCGGCACGCCTGCGCGTCGGCGGCGCTCCATATCTCACCGTTGGCCACCAGCGGCAAGTGCACCACGCGGCGAATGTCGTCGATGCGCTGCCAGTAGGCCGGCGGCCGGTAGCCGTCGTGCTTGGTGCGCGCGTGCACAACGAGTTCGCTGGCGCCACCAGCCTCGATGGCCTGGGCACAGGCCTCGGCCAACCGGTCGTCGTGCAGCCCCAGGCGCATCTTGGCGGAAACGGCTTGTTGCGCCGGCACGGCGCGGCGCACCGCGCTGACGATTCTGAACAGCAGCTCGGGCTCTTCGAGCAGCGCCGCGCCACCGCGGTGGCGGTTGACCACTTGAGTGGGGCAGCCAAAGTTCAGGTCGACGCCGTCACAGCCCATGGCCGCGACGCGCGCGGCGTTGTCGGCCAGGCAGACCGGATCCGAGCCGAGCAGCTGCGGGCGTACCGGCACACCTGCGGCGGTCTTGCCGCCATGCAGCAGCTCGGGCACGCAGCGCGCGTAGACGCGCTCGGGCAACAAGGTATCGGTGATGCGGATGAACTCGGACACGCAACGGTCGACGCCGCCGACGCGGGTCAGGATGTCGCGCAACACATAGTCCAGCAAGCCCTCCATCGGGGCCAGAATCAAACTCATGCCAGGTTCCACTTGATTGGCCGCCGATTGTGCCGGGGAATGCCCTGCAACCCGGTGCGCAGAATTTTTGCCACAATGATCGCGCCAGAGCCCGCCGGCGGCGGGTCAGACGCAGCACACCTTCGAGGAACCCCCATGGCCATCAAAGTCACCATCGATCTCGGTTACGAACTCAACGTCAAAGCGGACTTTCAAAAAGTGTTTGACACACTGTCTGACGTGCCGACTTCGGCCGGTTTTTTCCCTAAGGTCGACCAGCTGGTTGACCTGGGCGGTGGCGTCTACCGCTGGGAAATGGAAAAAATTGGCCTGGCGCAAGTCAACCTGCAAACCGTCTACGCATCGCAGTACGTGTCTAACGCGGACCGGGGCAGCATCGTCTGGACGCCGGTCGAGGGCGTGGGCAACGCCCTGGTGTCGGGCAGTTGGAAGATCGTCGACAAGAAAAAGTCGACCCACGTCACGTTCAAATCCAAGGGCGAGCTGACACTGCCGCTGCCCGGGTTGATGAAGATGGTGGTGGCGCCAGTCGTCGAAGCCGAGTTCGAAAAATTGGTCGAGCAATACCTCGACAACCTGACGCAACACTTCGGCGGCGAAGTCTGAGCGCCGCCGTGCCGCGCCAGTGGTGTGCGCTCTCTAGGGTTCTAGGGTGCTCTCACTAGGGTAAACCCGAATAATTCGGACTATCCCAACGCACCGCAAAGGAAGCACATCATGCGCACGCAAAATCTCACGTCCGTCTCTTGCCACGTCGTCGCCGCCTACGGCAACACCGCGCGGCACGCCATCAAAGCCTACCGGCGCGGTGGCGAGCGCGTCATCAAGCTGGTTGAACAACGCTGGGACCGCGCGCTCGCGGTGTCGCGCCCGAAACTGGCCGCCGGTGTCGCACGCAACGCCGGCGCCGTGCAAGCGCGACTGCAACGCCTGGCGCAAAGCGGCTTGACGCTGTCGTCTGACGGCGCCGTCAGTCTGGTCGACAAAGCCGTGCAGCTGGTCGACGCCAGCGTCCACGCCGTCGCCGACAACGCCCTGTGGCTGGAAGACAAGGCCGGCGTCAAGCCGTTCTCGCGCCTGTCGCAACTGGCCTTGCCCGCGGCCACGGTCGTCAGCCAGTTCGCCGACCAGCTAGAAGACCAGACGGCGCTCCTGGCCGCAAAGGTGGCCGGCCGGCCAACGGTCAAACCGGTGGCCAGCCGCACCCGTCGCGCCGTTCGCAAGACCGCCACGGCCGTCGCTGCGGCCTAAGCCCACCGGCACCCGCCCGGGCGGACGGGGAACAGGGCGGGTAACAGACTGTCACAGCCCGAGCGGTGCGGACGTTGAATCGCTGCCAAAATAGCGCATCGTTCAACTCGCCCCGAGGATGTCACTTGAAAGTCGCTGCCCTGTCGCTCGCCCTGACCGCCCTGCTCTCGCTGGCCGCCTGCTCCAAGCCGGACGCGCCGTCCACCCCCGCCAATGCCACGCCGGCGCCCTCGGCCGCCACCACGGTCACGTTGTCAAGCTACGACGCCGTGGCCAGCAAGGGCAAGGGGTTTACCGTCGGCTCAATGATGAGCGCGCAGGCGGTCTACGTGTTGTTTGAGCCGCAGTGCCCCCATTGCGGCCGGCTGTGGCAGGCGTCCGTGCCGCTACACAACCGGGTGAAGTTTGTCTGGATGCCCTTGAGCTTCAGCGCCAAGAGCCTGCCGCAAGCCGCGGCGCTGCTGACGGCCGCCGATCCGCTGGCGACCATGACGGCGCATGAGGAGTCGCTGCTGGCCGGCAAGGGCGGCTTGTCGGCGCCGTCCAACGTCGCCCCGGAAATTGAGCAAGCCATCAAGGCCAACAGTCAGTTGTTGACGTCGCTGGGGGCCGACTCGGTGCCGTTTCTGGTGGCCAAGAACCGGGCCAGCGGCGAGGTCGTCAGTTTCAATGGCGCCATGGACACCGCCGCGCTGAGCAAACTGCTTGGCCTTGAATGACGGTGCCGCACATGATCAACCGTCGACAATTCGCCCTGGCCAGCGGCGCGCTGGCGCTGGGCGCAGGCCAACGCGGGCTGGCGCAGGGTAGCCGCATCGTGCTGGGCCAATCGGCCGCATTCTCCGGGCCGGCAGCGCAACTGGGCATCCAGTTTCATCAAGGCGCCCGGCTGTGGTTTGATCAGCTCAACAGCCGCGGCGGCATTGCCGGGCGCCGCGTTGAGCTGAAAACGCTGGACGACGGCTACGAGCCCGCGCGCTGCGCCGCCAATACGCAAGCCTTGATCGACGAGGACGTATTTGCCTTGTTTGGCTACATCGGCACGCCAACCAGTCTGGCCGCGCTGCCGCTGGTGCGCCGGTCGCAGATACCGTTCATTGCACCGTTTACCGGCGCCATGGGGCTGCGCGAACCCCTGCTGAAAAACGTCTTTCACCTGCGCGCGTCGTACAACGACGAGACGGCGCTGATCGTGCACCAACTCACCCACCTGGGTCTGAAGAAGATTGCCGTTTTCTACCAGAACGACTCGTACGGCAAGGCCGGGCTCGACGGTTCACTGCTGGCGCTGGGCAAGGCCGGCTTGATGCCGGTGGCGCAGGCCACCGTCGAACGCAACACCGTCAAGGTTGACGACGCCGTCAAGACCATTTTGGCCGCCGCCCCTGACGCGGTCATCCAGATCAGCGCCTACAAATCGTGCGCGGCATTCATCCGCGCGGCGCGCAAGGCCGGCTACGGCGGCACGTTCTACAACGTCTCGTTTGTTGGCACGCAAGCGCTGGCCGACGAACTGGGCAAGGACGGTGCCGGCGTGGTGGTGTCGCAGGTGGTACCCTCGCCGTACAGTCCGGTGCGCCAGATCAGCCGCGAGTTTTTGGCCGACGTCAAAAAAGGCGGTGGCACGGTGCACGCCAACTACTCCAGCCTGGAGGGTTACATGGCCGCGCGCCTGTTCAGCGAAGGCTTGCAGCGCGAAGCCGGAAAAACGCTGTCACGCGACAGTCTGATCCGTGGCCTGGAGGCGCTCGGCCACGGCCAGCTCGGCGGCTTTGCGGTGCAGTTGTCGGCGGGCAATCACGTCGCCTCCAGCTTTGTCGAGCTGTCGATGTTGACCGGCGATGGCCGCGTCAGAACCTGACGCCGCAGCGCGCTAGCGCGCCGGCGCCGCCTGGCGCACGGCGTCGAAGGCGCCGCTCAGCAGTTCGGGCAGTCGGGCGTAAGACATCTTGAAGCCGCACGCTTGCGCGTGGCCGCCACCGCCCATGCTGTCGGCCAGGGTAATGCAGTTGAAGCCGGAGCGTGAGCGCAAACCGCATTTGACGACGCCCGGCTTGTCGACCGTCCACAACAGCGCGTAACTGCCCGACTGTTGACACAGCAGGTCACCGACCAGGCTGTGAAAGGCGCTGGGCACGTTGGCCATCAAGCCGGCCACACCGTTGAAGACGATTGGCTGCGCCGCTTTGGCCATGTCGCGCGCCAGCTGCCGGAATTTTTCGTCCATCGCGTAGCCGCGCTCAATGTAGGCGGCCCGTTGCGCGTCGTCGAAGTTGGCAATGGCCCGCCAGCGCGCAAAGTCCAGCGGCTCCATGTCCAGCGCGGCCAGAAAGCCAGCGCTCTCGGGGTACTGCCAAACCCAGATGTCGCGGTCTTCAACGTAGCGAACCAGATCGGGCACCGTTTTGTTCGGGTGAAAAAACTCCCAGGCCAGGCGCGCGCCCGACTTCTTCATGTCAAAGTGCACGACACCGCAACGGCACTGGTAGCCAGCCAGCTTTTCGGCGGCGCTCAGATGGTGGTCGAGCAGCACCAGTTTGGCGGCGCGCTCTTCAATGGCGCGCAGCAGCACCTCAGAAAAAGAAAAATCGACGATGTACACCGCCCGCCCAATGAGGTCGGGCAAATCGTCGACGGTCTTGACGTCGCCGTGGTCGAGCGCCAGAAACTCGGCTTGCCCTTCAAAAAACAACCACGCCGCCAGCGCCGCGGCAAAGCCATCCGGGCAGCTGCGGCCGTGGTAAATCACCAGTGGATGAGGGTCGTTGCGGGCCGGGCCAAACAAATTCAGGGACATAAATCAAACAGAAAAAAAATGGGTCGTTGGATGCTCTACATTTTATAGCTTTTAATGCCCGTATCAACGGCGCGCCTGGCTTTGTATCTCTAAAATAAAAAGCATGCCCCAGTCATCACCAAAAACCATTTTTATTGGCCAGACCGAACCCGACCTCACTCAGTTCGACGCCTGGTCGCACCAGTCGCTGTTGTTGTCGCTGGAGGCCGGCGGCATCGACTGGCCGAGCTCCTGCCGCAACGGCACCTGCCGCACGTGTTTTTCCAAACTCGTTGCCGGCCAGGTGCGCTACGACATTGAGTGGCCGGGCCTGAGTGCCGACGAAAAAGCCGAGGGCTACATCCTGCCCTGCGTGGCTTACCCGTGCTCCGACCTGACGCTGCGCTACGAAGGTTTCTGAGCGGTCCCGTCGACCGGCTTTTTGATCTGCTTGAAGCGGATCTTGCGGTCGAGTTCGATGGCGTCTTTTTTGACCTGGCGCTGCGCGTCGAGCGTCTGCCCGGCGGCCAGCCAACGGGCAAATTCGTCCAGCGTTTCCAGTGTGATGCGGCCCAGCGCACCGCTGCGAAAGTCGTCAATGACCAGCTCGGCGGCCTTTTGCCAATCGACTTGCTGGCCGCGCTGCAACGCGCCACGACGCCGGCCAATGGCCTGCAGCAGCTGCTCGGCGGTAAGCTCGGCCGCGCCGTCGATCTGGTAGCGCGCCTGCAGCAGCGCCGCATAGGGTCGGCGCAGGTAGTCAAGCAGTTCCAGCGCCACAACTTGTTCGTCAAAGGCGTTGCGTCCGACGGCCCCGCTGGCGGCCAGGTTGTAGCCGCTTTGCGCGACGATGATGCGCGGCCAGAGCACGCCAGGCGTGTCGTACAGGTAAAAGTCCGGGGCGATGACGATGCGTTGCTCCTGCCGCGTCACGCCGGCTTCGTCACCGGTTTTGGCGGCGCGTTTGCCAGCCAGCGTGTTGATCAGCGTCGACTTGCCGACGTTCGGGACGCCACAAATCAGCACCCGCATCGGCCGGGCCAGCTGTGGGGCTTCCGGCGCCAACTCGTGACAGGCGCCAACCAGCGCCTGCGTCGGCGCGCGCATGCTGGCGTCCAGGGCCAGCGCGTGCGTGCCGGGCTGCGCGTTGTAATGCGCCAGCCACAGCGGCGTGCGCTCGGGGTCGGCCAGGTCCTGCTTGTTCAGCACCTTCAGCGCCGGCTTGCCCTGCGTCAGCTGGGCCAGCATCGGGTTGGCGCTGGAGCCAGGCAGGCGCGCGTCGAGCAGTTCGACGACGACGTCGATGGCTTTCATGCGCTCGGCAATGGCCTTTTGCGTCAGGTGCATGTGCCCGGGGAACCATTGAATCAGCGCCATAACCCTACAAGTCCAGTGCTGGCCGCAATGCCGACGGTTTGACGTAACGCCAACGGCCAACGAACGTCGCCACGACGACGGCGGCCACGGCCCATAGCCCGACCCACTGCAAGGCCGCCAGCCACTGGCCGTTAAAAGCGCCAAACAGACTGGCCTTGATGGCCTTGACGACCCAAGTAATTGGCAGGTACGGGCTCATCTGGGCGAACAGACCACCGCTGAGTTCCACCGGCAAAACGCCCCCCGATGACGACAACTGCACCGCCAGAAAGATCAGTGCCAGCGCCTTGCCGGCGTCGCCCAAGGCCCGCGTCAGGGCGAACACCAGCCACAAAAAGGTCATCGCCGCCAATACCAGTGTGCTCATCAATGCGCCGACAGACAGCGCCTGAATATGCAGAACCCAGAGCAAGGCCGCCCATGTCAGCAAGGCCTGCAACAGCACCAGCGCGGTCGGCACCGCCATCTTGCCGAGGCTCCGGGCCAGGGCGGCGTAGCGCCGCGCCTGATGCGGCAAGGCGCGCAAGCGAATCAGGAAGGCCGCCAGACTGGCCCCCAACCACAACGCGCCGGGGACAATGTTGGCGGCAAACGCGCTGCCGTTGTTGCGTACCGGCGCCACCACTTCCACCGTCGGTTGCACCGAGCTGGCCAACCCCTGCGCGTTGCCGTCCATCTGGCGCACCGAGCCCGGCAATGCCTGCGCCAGCAAGTCCAAGCCGCCGGCCAGATGCTGCGCACCTTGAGTGACCGCCTGCGTGCCTTGCTTGAGTGCCACGCTGGCGCTACTGACACTGCTGGCGCCGTGCGCCAACTCGTCGAGGCGGGCGTCCTCGGGCAACTGCGTGACGATGCTGCGCAGGCCCGCGTTCACGCTGATCAGGCCGCTGGTCAGGCTACCGACGCCACTGCTCAAAGCGCCAGCCCCTTGTGCCAGCTTTTGCTGACCCACCACCGTGGCCTTGATTCCACCGTCCAATGCGTCAACCCCTTGCCCGAGCTGTCCCAATGCGGTCTTCACCTGGGTGGCGACGAACAAACTGGCGTCGGCCTCCTCACGAAAGTCGTCAACACTTTTCTGCAGACGCCCGCTGCCTTGCTGCAACTCGGACAAGGCTTTGCCCAGGTCGTCGTGGCCGGCCGCCAGCGCTTTGGCACCGTCGTCCAGACGACGCAATTCGGAATTGCGCGGGCGTTGGGCAAACAAGCTGCGCAAGCCGGCGTCCAGCTCCTTGGCGCCGCCGCTGAATTGCGCCACGCCCTGATCCAGCCGGGCCGCGCCACGGCTCAGCGCGTCGGCGCCGCGCGTCGTCTGTTGTGCGCCAGTTAGCAACTCACCCGCGCCCTGGCGCAACTGCGCCAGACCTTCATGGAGCTGCGCCAGATTGCGTTGCGAACCGGCGGCGTCGGCCAGCACCAGCGCCCAGCGCTGCTCATTGAGACGCTGGTTGACTTCACGCCCCAGATCTTCGGCGAAACGCCGAGCCAGTCCGGCGCTCGGGTAATTGTTGCCTTCAGAGGTCAACACAACCAATTTGCCAGCGCCCGCCTGCGCCCCAGGAATGGCGTTGGAGCTGAAATCGGCCGGCACGATCAGCGCAAACGCCACCGCGCCGCTGTGCACCCGGCGACGCGCCTGGTCTTCGCTGGCGATGTCGACATAGCCAAACGCCGGTGTCGCCTTCAGGCGTTCGATGACGTCGCGGCCGACGTTGAACGCCTGCTCCCGGTACACCAAGCCCTGGTCGAGGTTGACGATGGCCACCGGCAACGCGCCGGTGCGCGCCGCCGGATCCCAGACGCTGGTCAGATAAATCACCACGTACAAGGCCGGAATCAAGGCGACCACCGCCGCCGCCAGCACCATCCGGGGACGACGCAGAAAAAATTGCGCCTCCAGCCGCGCCAGCGTCCAGCTGGCCATGAGCAGGCCGTCAGGCTTCATGACGCACCGGCGCCCGCGACGCCTTGACGCTGGCCCGGCGCGCCTTGTCCTGGCGCAGGCGCTGGCGCGAGGCCCGTGTCGGTTGCGTCGGCTTGCGCGTTTTGCGCGGCTGCGCCACGCGCTGAATCAGCTCGTGTAAGCGCAGCAAGGCGTCGATGCGGTTGAGCTCTTGCGTGCGATGCTGCTGCGCCTTGAGCACCAGCACGCCGTCCTTGCTGATTCGGCCGTCGGGCAGCGCCAGCAGGCGCGCCTTGACGTCGGCGGGCAAGCTCGAGGCGCCAATGTCAAAGCGCAAATGAATGGCGCTGGCAACCTTGTTGACGTTTTGCCCGCCAGCGCCCTGGGCGCGCACGGCGCTCAGCTGGATCTCTTCGGGAGTGATATGGATAGCTTCCATTTTGATAGCAATTAGCGCTTGTATTGACTTGGCTAAAAGCCAAAAACACTCATAAACCGGAGGATTGAACAGGCGACGGCTCGGGCGCCGCGGCAGGCGCGTTGACATAGCGCGCGACAAACGCGCCGACGCTGGCCGCCGCCAGCGGCAGCCAGACAACGTGGCCGCTGCCCGGCGCCACCGTCATCGCCGCGCCGTCGGTGTTCTCCATGGCGCTGAGCAAAACGTCGCGGTTACCGTCCGGGTGAATCAGTTCCAACCAGTCGCCCACGGCAAAGCGGTTCTTCACGACCACCTGCGCCAGACCGCGCGCCGCGTCGAAGCCGACAACGTCGCCGACGTACAGGCTGCGCCCGGACTCGGAATGGCCGCGCAGGTAGTTCTGCGTTTCATGCGCGCCGTGGCGCTGAAAAAAGCCGCTGGTGTAGCCGCGGTTGGCCAGACCTTCGAGCTGGCCGAGCAAGGCCGGGTTGAGGGTGCGTCCGGCGACGGCGTCGTCGATGGCGTGACGGTAGCTTTGCACCGTGCGCGCCACGTAGTACGGGCTCTTGGTGCGGCCCTCGATCTTCAGCGAATCGACACCGATGTCGACCAGCCGCTGTACGTGTTCGATGGCGCGCAGGTCCTTGCTGTTCATCACGTAGGTGCCATGCTCGTCTTCTTCAACCGGCATGTAGCTGCCCGCGCGCTGCCCCTCTTCGATCAGGTAGACCGGCGCGGCCTGGCGCGTAAGCACGTCGCCCGACGCGTCGACGACGCCGGGCTGCGTCTTGTAGTCCCAGCGACACGCGTTGGTGCAGGTGCCCTGGTTGGCGTCGCGGTGGTTGAAGTAGCCCGACAGCAAACAGCGCCCCGAATAGGCGATGCACAGCGCGCCGTGGACAAAGACTTCCAGCTCCATGTCGGGGCAGGCCTGGCGAATTTCTTCAACCTGGTCGAGCGACAACTCGCGCGACAGGATGACACGCTTCAGGCCCACGCGCTGCCAGAACTTCACCGCCGCGGCGTTGACCGTATTGGCCTGCACCGACAGGTGAATGTCCATCGCCGGCCAGGCTTCGCGCACCAGCATGATCAGGCCGGGGTCGGACATGATCATCGCGTCGGGCTGCAAAGCGATCACCGGCGCCATGTTGGCGAGGTAGTTCTTGATCTTGTTGTCGTGCGCAAAGATGTTGCTCACCAAAAAAAACTTGGCGCCGCCGGCGTGGGCGGCGGCGATGCCTTGGCCGAGCACGGTCAGGTCGCCAAAGTCGTTGTTGCGCACGCGCAAAGAGTAGCGCGGCTGGCCGGCGTAGATGGCGCTGGCGCCAAAAGCCAGCGCCGTCTGCAGCATGGCCAGCGAGCCCGCCGGCGCCAGCAATTCCGGCGCTTTGCCGGCTGCAGTGTTCTGGGGTAACCGGGTCATGGCCATGTTTGCTTCAATTTTTATATCTGTTCGCCCTTTATTTGTAAGGGCTAGCGACGTATTTCTTATAAATGCGCGGCGATTGGCGCAAGCGCTGGTGCGACCCCGCCGCACTGCGCACGCTGGCGCAGCGCGTGCTCTATCACCACCAGCGCCAACATCGCCTCCAGGATCGGCGTGGCGCGAATGCCAACGCAGGGGTCGTGCCGACCCTTGGTCAGGACTTCGGTCGGCGCGCCCTGGGTGTCGATCGACGGCCGCGCAATCAGGATGGAACTGGTCGGCTTGATCGCCACTGACACCTCCAGATCTTGCCCGCTGGTGATGCCGCCAAGCGTGCCGCCGGCGTGGTTGCTGGCAAAGCCCTGCGGCGTCAGCGCGTCGCCGTGCTGGCTGCCACGCTGCGCCACGCAGGCAAAGCCGGCGCCGATCTCGACGCCTTTGACGGCGTTGACGCCCATCATGGCGTAGGCAATGTCGGCGTCCATCTTGTCGAACAGCGGCTCGCCCAGACCGACCGGCACGTGGCTGGCGCAGACACGCAGGCGCGCGCCACAACTGTCGCCGCTCTTGCGCAGCGCCTCTATGTACGCCGCCAACGCCGAGACGTCGGCGAGCGGCGCAAAAAACGGATTGTTGGCGACGTGCGCCCACGATTCAAAGGCGATCGGCAGCTCGCCAATTTGCGTCATGCAGCCACGAAAGACGGTGCCATATTTTTCAAACAGCCACTTCTTGGCCACCGCGCCGGCGGCCACCATCGGCGCGGTCAGGCGGGCGCTGGAGCGGCCACCGCCGCGCGGGTCGCGAATGCCGTATTTTTGAAAGTAGGCGTAGTCGGCGTGGCCCGGGCGAAAGGTCTGGGCGATTTGCCCGTAGTCTTTACTGCGCTGGTCGGTGTTGCGGATCAGCAGGCCAATGGGCGTGCCGGTGGTGCGGCCCTGGTACACGCCAGACAAGATTTCAACGCGGTCGGGCTCATCGCGCTGCGTGACAAATTTGCTGGTGCCCGGGCGACGGCGGTCCAGATCGGGCTGGATGTCGGCCTCGCTCAAGGCCAGCCCGGGCGGGCAGCCGTCGATCACGCAGCCGATGGCCGGGCCGTGGGATTCACCAAAATTGGTGACCGCAAAAAGGGTTCCGAAGGTGTTGCCGCTCATGGGCGGCGATTATGTCGCAGCCCGGCGGCGCGGGCCGGTGTGCCGGTCTGGCTTGAAGCTCAGAGCTTGGGCGCGTCGTCCGGGCCTTCGCCTTCGGGCCAGTCGTGGATGTAGGCCTTGAGCATCTTGTTCTCAAAATTCTGGCTGTCGACCACGGCACGCGCGACGTCATGGAAACTGATGACACCCATCAATGTCCGCTTGTTCATCACCGGCATGTAGCGCGCGTGGCTGTCGAGCATCATGCGGCGCACTTCGTCCATGTCGGTTTCGGTGGTGCAGGTCAGTGGGTGGTCGTCCATGGCGGCGCGTACCGTCGACTGACCAATGTTGCCCTGGGTCTTGACCAGCACGCCGGTCAGTTCGCGCACGGTCACCACGCCAACCAGTTCGCCGTGGTCCATGACCACCAGCGAACCAATGTCGCGCTCGTTCATTTGCTCGATGGCGCTCAGCAGCGATTGGTCCGGGTTGGCGGTGTACAAGGTGCCGCCCTTGATGCGCAAAATATCACTGACTTTCATAACACTCCTCTCGGGGTCAATAAAGGGCAACCTGCGACGGGTTGGCTGGGCTTGAATATAGCCCACAATGACGCCGGCGCGGCTAGGGTTTCCAGCAGGCCGCACGCCTTCGCTGAAAATGCAGCTCCCCTGCTGTTGACCTCAAAGGAACCCCATGCCTGGCTACGCTGACCCCGGCTTCGACACCCTGGCGCTGCACGCCGGCGCCGCCCCCGACCCGGCCACCGGCGCGCGCGCCGTGCCGATCCACCTGAGCACCTCGTTCGTCTTTGACAGCAGCGAGCACGCCCAGTCGCTGTTCAACCTGGAGCGCGCCGGCCACGTCTACAGCCGCATCAGCAACCCCACCAACGCCGTACTGGAGGAACGTATCAGCGCCCTGGAGGGTGGCATCGGCGCCATCACCACCGCCAGCGGCCAGGCGGCGCTGCACCTGTGCATTGCCACGCTGATGGGCGCCGGCAGCCACATCGTCGCCAGCACGGCCTTGTACGGCGGCAGCCAGAACCTGCTGCACTACACGCTGCGCCGCTTTGGTATCGAGACGACCTTCGTCAAGCCAGGTGACATCGACGGCTGGCGCGCGGCACTGCGGCCGAACACCAAACTGCTGTTTGGCGAGACCGTCGGCAACCCCGGGCTGGACGTGCTCGACATTCCCCGCGTCAGCACACTGGCCCACGAAGCCGGCGTACCGCTGCTGGTCGACTCGACGCTGACCACGCCGTGGTTGATCCAACCATTTGATCTGGGCGCCGATCTGGTCTACCACTCGGCGACCAAATTCTTGAGCGGCCACGGCACGGTGATCGGCGGCGTGCTGGTCGACAGTGGCCGCTTCGACTGGGACGCCAGCGGCAAATTCCCCGAGCTGACGCAGCCCTACGATGGCTTTCACGGCATGGTGTTTTCTGAAGAATCCACCGTCGGCGCGTTTTTGCTGCGCGCGCGTCGTGAGGGCCTGCGCGACTTTGGCGCCTGCCTGAGCCCGCACTCGGCGTGGCTGATTCTGCAAGGCATCGAGACGCTGCCGCTGCGCATGGCCCGGCACATGGACAACACGCACAAGGTGGTCGACTTTTTGGCCAGCCAGCCCTTGGTGGCGCGCGTCGGCCACCCGTTGCTGGCCAGCCACCCGAGCCACGCGCTGGCGCAACAACTGCTGCCGCGCGGCGCCGGCTCGGTGTTCAGCTTTGACCTCAAAGGCCGTCGCGAACAAGGCAAGAAGTTTATCGAAGCGCTCAAACTGTTCAGCCACCTGGCCAACGTCGGCGACAGCCGCAGCCTGGTGATCCATCCGGCCTCGACCACGCACTTTCGCATGAGCGACGCGGCGCTGGCCGGCGCCGGCATCACGCAGGGGACGATCCGCCTTTCGATCGGTCTGGAAGACGCCGCCGATCTGATCGACGATTTGCGGCGCGCGCTCAAAGCTGCCGAGCGCGCTTGAGCAGCGCCCGACCGGTTACTTCGATGATATTAAATAAATAGCACTACGCCCTTTAAATACAACGGCTGCATGCCACTTTTTATATAACTACAGGATGCCCACATGGATTTGTGCGTCAACCAGACCAGCACCTACTGCTACACCGGCGGGCGGCCGTTCGACCCCGCCCAACCGACTGTCGTGTTCATCCACGGCGTGCTCAACGACCACAGCGTCTGGGTCCTGCAAAGCCGCTATCTGGCGCACCACGGCTACAACGTGCTGGCGCTGGACCTGCCCGGCCACGGCCGCAGCCAGGGCGAGGCGCCTGAATCGGTCGAACAGGCGGCCGACTGCATCGGCCAGCTGCTCGACGCCGCCGGCGTGCGTCAGGCGGCGCTGGTTGGCCACAGTTGGGGCTCGCTGATCGCCCTGGAAGCGGCGGCGCGGCTGCAACAACGCGTCACGCACCTGGTGCTGATCGGCACGGCCGCGCCGATGCGCGTGTCACCGGCGTTGCTGCATGCGTCAGTCAACGACCCTGAGCAGGCCATCCGATGGGTCAACGTTCTTTCGCGCAGCACGCTGGCGCCGCCGCCGTCGGCGCTGGGGCCGGGTACCTGGGTCTACGGCGCTGGCGTGGCGCTGGGCCGACGCGTGCTGGCCCGCAACCCCCGCGTCAACCTGTTTTACCGGGGCTTCAAAGCCTGCGACAGCTACAGCAACGCCGAAGCGGCGATCACGCAGATCACCTGCCCGGTGCTTTTTTTGCTCGGCCGGTTCGACCAGATGGCCCCAGCCAAAGCGGCGCAGGGTCTGCAGGCGGCAGCGCGCGGCGCTGGCAAAACGGTGCAGACGGTGCTGCTGCCGGTCGGCCACAACCAGATGACCGAGGCGCCCGACGCCACGCTGTTTGCCATTCGCGACTTCTTGCAGTAGCCAACGGCCCACCGGCCAGCGGCATCAGCCGCCCAGGTGCGCGCGCAAGTACGCCTCAAAGGCGTCGGCCGGCAGCGGTTTGCTGAAGTAGTAGCCCTGCACTTCGTCGCAGCCCTGCAGGCGCAGGTAGGCCAGTTGGCCGGCCGTTTCGACGCCTTCGGCGATGGTGTGCATGCCCATGCTGCTGGCCAGATTGATCACCGCCGAGACGATGGCTTTGTCGTCGACGTCGTCGCCAATGTCGCGCACGAACGACTGGTCGATCTTCAGCTTCGAGACGTTGAATTTTTTCAGGTAGTTCAGTGACGAATAGCCAGTGCCAAAGTCGTCGATCGACATGCGCACGCCACGCTCGTGCAAGCGGTTCATCAGGGCGATGGCCGACAAGGGGTTGTCCATGGCGGTGGCCTCGGTCAGCTCGAGCTCAAGGTACTGCGCTGCCAGGCCCGATTCGTCCAGGATGCGCGTGACCAGATCAAACAGATTGGGATGGCGGAACTGCACCGCCGACAAATTGACCGCCACCGTCAGCGCCGGCAGCCCCTTGTCCTGCCAGCGTTTGGCCTGCGCTACGGCGCTGCGCAGCACCCACTCGCCGATCTCAATAATCTGCCCGCTGTCTTCGGCGATGGGGATGAACTCCATTGGCGACAGTGCGCCAAAGTCGCCGCTGTGCCAGCGCAGCAGCGCCTCGGCGCCGATGACGCGGCCGTCCTGCAAGGAAATCTGCGGCTGGTAGTGCAGCTCAAGTTCGTGGCGCGCGATGGCGTGGCGCATGGCGTTGACCAGCAGCAGGGTGCGCTCGGATTGCGCCTGCATCTCCTGGGTGAAAAAGCAGAAATTATTGCGGTTGGCTTTCTTGACGCGGTACATCGCCGTGTCGGCGTTCTTCGACAAGGTCTCAAAGTCTTGCCCGTCGTCGGGGTACATGGCGATGCCGACGGACACCGTGCTCGTCAACTCCAGCCGGTCGATGACGCACGGCGTCGCCAGCGCCGCAACGATCTTGTTGGCCACCAGCGCCGCGCCCTCGGCGTCGACCGACGGGCACAGCAAAATGAACTCGTCACCGCCCATGCGCGACATGCTGTCCTGCGCGCGCAGCACCGACGTCAGTCGGCGCGACACCTCGACCAACAATTGGTCGCCGACGCTGTGGCCGAGCGTGTCGTTGATGCTCTTGAAATGGTCCAGATCAAGAAACATCAGCGCCAGGTGTTCGCTGCCGCGGTGCGCCAGCGTGCGCATCAGCTCGAAATGCTCGCGCAGCAGCGTGCGGTTGGGCAGGCCGGTGAGCTGGTCGTAGTGCGCCAGGTGTTCAATTTGCCGCTCGGCCTGGCGCAGCTCGGTGACGTCACGGGTGATCGTCAAGATGCACTGCTCACCACCGAGCATCACCACCTCGGCCGACATCAAGCCGTGGATGATGCCGCCGTCTTTCTTGACGAAATCGGCGACCAGATTGACGCAGCGGCCGTGTTCACGCAGCGCGTCAACCAGGCGCTGACGGTCGGCCATGTCGCGCCAGATGCTGATCTGCGCGGCGGTTTTGCCGACGGTCTCATCGTGCGTCCAGCCAGCCATACGGGTAAAGCCGTCGTTGACGTCGAGATACAGTCCGTCCGACAAGCGGGTGATATTGACCGAATCCGGGCTGGTGCGAAACGCCGTGCGGTAGCGGTCTTCGCTCTCTTTCAACAACCGCATCATTTGCTGGCGCTCACGCTCGTCGGCCAGGCGGTCCAGCGCGTAGCTGATGTCCATGGCCATCTCGGCCAGCAGCGCCTTGGCCGGCTCGTCGAAGGCGTCAACGACATCCGAGTAAACCGAAAACGCGCCAACCACCCTGTCTTTTTGCTTCAGCGGCAGGCTGGCCACGGCGGCCCAGCCGTAACGGCGAGCGCGCGCATGCCACGGCGCCGTACTGGGGTCGTTCTGAAAGTCCTGGCTCCAGCAGGGTCGATCCTCACGCATGGCTGTGCCCACCGGGCCATGGCTGGCCGGGTCGGCCGGGTCCAAGCTGACGCCGACGCCTTGCAGGTAATCGGCGCCGTCACCAAACCAGGCCACCGGCTGCACCATCTGGCCGGCCGCGTCGGGCTGACCGATCCAGGCCAGTTTCATGCCGCCAAATTTCACCGCGTCGCGACAAATGCTGGCAAACAGTTCGTTGGCTTCCCGACAGCGGACGATGGCCTGGTTGCATTGGCTCAAGGCGGCGTACAGCCGGCTCAGCCGTTCAAACTTCTGCTCGGCCAGTTTGCGCTGGGTAATGTCGCGCGACAGCACGATGAACGTCGGACCCGAGGCGTCGGGGTCGTCTTTGCGCGATACCGACAACTCGAACCAGAGCAGGCCCTGCGGCAACTTCAGCATGATCTGCCGTCCGTGCGACTGCCCCTGCAGCCTGGCCTCTTGCAAGGCGGCCGTGCAGGTCGCCGCAGCCTCAGCGGGCATGACCTCGGCCAGCGTGCGCCCGAGCAATTGCTCGGGCGGCGCAACCAGCAAATGGTTGCGCGGCGCGTGCACGCTCAGATAGCGCCCCTGCTGATCCAGCTCGAACAGCAGATCAGGCAGCGCCTCCAGCGTATCGCTCAAGCGCCGATTGACGCGCGCCAACGCCAGAGCGCTGGCGTCGAGCTCCTGCGCCAATGTATTGGCGCGCCGTTGATGCGCCATCGACTTGTAGGTCAACCAGCCGACCACCGCACTGACCAGCACGCCCAGCGCCAACTCTTCCATCCAGCGGCCCGCCTGGCCCCAGCCGCCGGCGGGCGCGACGCTCAGGGTCCATTGCGCATTGGGCACGTCGACCACCGCGTCGACCGGGTCGCGCAAAGCCGCGCCCGCGTGGGCAATGACCTGGCGCGCCTGGGTGTCCGGGTTGATACGCCACAGCGCGTAGTCGTAGCCCTGCCCGGCCAGGTGATCAAACTGCGCCGGGCCGAGCGCCTCGGGCAGGCGCAAGACGACGTTGGTGAAACCCCAAAACGTTTTCTGGCCGCTCTCGTCGTCCAGGAACACCGGCAGGAAACCCAGAGCACCCAGACCGCCCTGTACCAGCTCAAAAGGCCCGGCCAGCGTCAGCTGCCCGCTGTCACGCGCCAGCCGCGCTTCACTGGCCCGGGCGGGGTGCGTCAACAGATTCAGACCGATCGCTTGGGCATTGCCCGTCAGCGGCGCGATGCGCGAGACCACGCCGCCAGGCTCCAGCGCCAGCGCCGAGACGCCTGGGTACAGCGTCAGCATGTCGCTGGCCAAGGCATCGAATTGCGTCACCTGGCCATTGCCCAGGCGCACCCAGGTGGCCAACGCGTGCGTCGCCGACAGCGACTGCAACAAGTTTTTCTGCAGCAGCCGGGCGTGGCCGGCGGCGGCCGTGGCGGCCGACAAGCGCTGCACTTGCAGGCGCGACTGCACCAAGGCATAGATCGCCGCGCCGCACAGCGCCAGGGCGATCAAGAAAATGAACCAGCCGGCAAGCGCCGGTCTCCTCTGCACCGTTGTTGTAGCCAAAATTCCCCCAAATCGGCCAAGACATGTCAGCGTTGGACTGTCCTCCTTATCGTCAAGGCGGGTCGTGGCTGCTGACCCGTCAGCCCGCGCGAATCAGTTTAGTCCGAAATTTCCGGTTTTTGTAGCGCCTGTTTTCATAGCACATCGGCCAGCGTCAACGACGTCCACTGACTGCTGATCCAAAAATGTTGGGTGTTTTCCTCGCGCTGCAGCAGCAAGCGCTCGAGCAGCGGCGCCAGCGGCGTGCTCTGCGGCTGCGCCAACAGCAACCAACGCGCACCGGCCGCCGGCGCGTCCTCCTGCAGCAGGCCGATCCAGTCCAGCTCGGTCAATGCTTCCAACACCGGCACCAATTGCAGCGGATCAACCTGCAGCGCGACGGCCAGTTGTTGCGCACTCAGACCTTTACTGTCGGCCTGACGTGCCCGCTGCAACTGCTGTGCCACTTCAACGGCCAGCAAGAAATGCCAGCCGTGGGCGCGCGCGCGCCGCGGCACGCCCGCCAACAGGCTGGGCAGGTACGCCGCGATGACGGCGCCCAGCAGCACGATGGCCCAACCCACATAAATCCAGATCAGCAGGATCGGCAGCGTCGCAAAAGCACCGTACAGCACCGAATAGGTCGGCACCTTGCCCAGATACAGCACCAGCAGGCGCTTGGCCAACTCGAAACCGGTCGACACAAACAGCCCGCCGGCCCAGGCGTGGCGCCAACGCACCGCGGTGTTAGGCACAAAGTGGTACAGCGCCGCCAGGCCCCAGGCGAGCAAGCCAAACTGCAACACATCAAGCAGTAAAGAGAC
>JBBIGT010000028.1:0-21620 GCA_037447395.1 Comamonadaceae bacterium
CGCACAGCGCGCTGGTGCACGCCGACGCGCAGACCGACGATTTGCCCGAGCTGCTCGATGAACTGGCGGCGCGCACCGATTCGGGGTATTTGTTTGGCGGCTTGGCCAGCAGCCGCGGCAAGGCGCTGCAGTTTGCCCTGTCGGGTGACGGCAATGTCAAGGGGCAGGGCGGCGCCAGTGGTGTCTTTAGCGGGGGTTTGAGCGGTGTCGCCTTTGGGCCGGGGGTTCATCTGGTGTCACGCGTGACGCAGGGCGCGCAACCCGTTGGCAAGACGCACTCGGTCACAGCTGCTGATCGCAACGTGGTGCTGACGCTCGATGACGAACCCGCCTTGGCGGTGTTGCTGCGCGAACTGGGCGTCAGGCTGGACGAGCCGCGCCAAGCGCTGCAAGCCGTGGGCATGACACTGGCCGGTTTGACCGAAGCGCCCAGGCCATCCGCTGGACTGGCCGGTTTTTCTGCGAGCGTGCGCAGCGCCGTCTGGCACGACGCGCCGCCACAGCGCCGTGCCGGCAACTTTGGTGCCGACGTGTTGGTGCGCCACATTATTGGCTTCGATCCAGGTCGGGGTGGTGTGGCGGTCGCATCAACGGTGGACAAGGGCATGAGCCTGGCGTTTTGCCAGCGCCATGTGCAGGCGGCGCGGTCTGACTTGATGCGTATTTGCGCCGAAATTCGTGAAGAACTGGAGCCGCAGGAACTGGCGCTGGAGACTGCTTCGGCGTTGTCAACTTCCGAGGCGGAGGCCGCACCCCACCCGGCGCGCGGCATCGCGGGGGCGGTGTATGTCAGCTGTGCCGGCCGCGGTGGTGCGCACTTTGGTGGCCCCAGCGCCGAGTTGCAAATCATTCGCCGTGCGCTGGGTGACGTGCCTTTGGTTGGCTTTTTTGCCAGCGGTGAGATCGCCCGCAACCATCTTTACGGCTATACCGGTGTGCTCACGGTTTTTACAGGAAATTAGGCGCTAGCCCTTTGTATGGAAGTGCGAGTAGCTCTTTTTTTGTTGCATTTCACACCCCGCGTGCCCGGTCGGCTTTGAACTGCGCCCGAAACGCGCCAAAGGTACCGGCGTCGAGCGCGGCGCGCACCTCGCGCATCAGGTTCAGGTAATAGTGCAGGTTGTGGATGGTCAGCAGCATCGGGCCGAGCATTTCGCCGCAGCGGTCCAGGTGGTGCAGATAGGCACGGCTGAAAGCGCCGCTGATCTGGCCGCCGGGCCGGGTGATGCCCTTGCAGGTGTAGCAGGTGCAGGTGGCGTCCAGTGGTGCGTGGTCAGCCTTGTAGCGCGCGTTGCGCATCTTCAAGTCGCCAAAGCGGGTGAACAGCGTGCCGTTACGCGCGTTGCGCGTGGGCATGACGCAGTCGAACATGTCGACGCCACAGGCCACGCCTTCGACCAGGTCTTCGGGTGTGCCGACACCCATCAGGTAGCGTGGCTTGTGCCAGGGCAGTTGGTGCGGTGTGTGCGCCATGATGCGCAGCATCTCTTCCTTGGGTTCGCCCACGCTGACGCCGCCGACGGCGTAGCCGGGAAAGTCCATTTCCACCAGTGCTTGCAGTGACTCCAGGCGCAGGTGCTCGAACATGCCGCCTTGCACGATGCCAAACAGCGCGTTGGGATTGCCCAGCCGGGCAAACTCGGCCTGGCTGCGCCGCGCCCAGCGCAGACTCATTTCCATGCTCTTGCGTGCTTCACTTTCCGTAGTGACTTGTCCTTTGGTTTTGGGCTCTACCGACAAATAAGGCGTGCATTCATCGAGCTGCATGGCAATGTCGCTGTTGAGCAGGGTCTGGATTTGCATGCTGACCTCGGGCGACATGAACAGCTTGTCGCCGTTGACCGGGCTGGAAAAATGCACGCCTTCCTCGGTGATTTTGCGCATCGCACCCAGGCTCCACACCTGAAAACCGCCCGAGTCGGTCAGGATCGGTTTGCGCCAGCGCTCAAAGCCGTGCAAGCCGCCAAAGCTCTGCATCACGTCCAGCCCGGGGCGCATCCACAGGTGAAAGGTGTTGCCCAGAATGATCTGTGCACCCATGTCTTCCAGGCTGGTGGGCGTGACGCCTTTGACGGTGCCGTAGGTGCCCACCGGCATGAAGATCGGCGTTTGCACCATGCCGTGGCGCAGCGTCAAGGTGCCGCGGCGGGCATAGCTGCCGGCGTAACCGATGTCCGGGCGCGCTGGGTCGTCGCACAGTTGGTCAAACTGCACCACGGGCTGAGCCGGGTGCGCGTGTGGATGGTCGTGGTCGTGTGGGTGAAGGTGGGGCTGGTTGTGGCTCATATCGCGATCAAAAAAATGGAGGTCGAGGCGGCGCCGGCGACGGGTTGTCACGTCAGCACGGTGCGTGGTCTATTTGTCAAAGTGGTGCTTGACGCGCTCTTGCAAGAGCTGGCGCGTCGCTTCCTCGTCGCAGCCGGCGAGCAGTTCATACATTTGCCGTGCCATGGGGCGAAAGACGGCCATCACCGCCGGGTCGAAGTGGCTGCCGGTGTCGCGCTCCAGGATCGCCATGCTGGCCTCGAAACTCATGGGTTCCTTGTACGGGCGCTTGGAGCACAGCGCGTCAAAAACGTCAGCGACGGCAAAGATGCGCGCCGACAGCGCAATGTCGTTGCCCTTGCGCTGCGCCGGATAGCCGCTACCGTCCCATTTTTCGTGATGACCGGCGACCACGTCCTGCGCGCCATCGAGCCAGCCGGCGCCGACGACGATGTCGCTGCCTTGGACGACGTGCGTGCGCATGACCGCCATCTCGGCGTCATCGAGCCGGCCGGGCTTGAGCAGGATCGCGTCTGGAATGCCGATCTTGCCAACGTCGTGCAAGAAGCTGCCGGCAATCAAGGCCTGCATGGCGGCGCCGCGCACGCCCAATTTCTCAGCGATGCCAGCTGCTATCCAGGCCACCCGGTAGTTGTGCGCGCCAGTGTCCGAATCGCGCTTGGCAATGGCCCGGCCCAGGGCCTCCATCATCGAGATGTGCGAGTCGAGCACCTCGCGCGTCTTGCGCTCGTTGTCGGCGGACAAGTGCACCAGCACCGGGTACAGCGCCGCGCCACAAAGCAGGGCGGCCAGGCCGACCATTAATGCCGACATCAGGCTGCTGTCGAAGATTTGCTGTTGTTGCCAGTCGGGCATGACGCGCACGCCTTCAAAATAACCAGTGATCGGTTGCGTCAGGTCGGTGTCCGATTCGCGCAGCGGCACGAAAACGCGCAGCATCCACAAGTTTTTATCGGTATGCGTGCCGATGTAGAACGCCTGCTGGTAATTGGGTTTGCCGTGTGGCGGCAGCAGCAGCAAGGCGTTGATGGCCTTGCCCTTGGCGGTGCTGGCGTGGGCAATCTTGTGGCCCTGGGCGTCGTAGATTTCGACGATGTCGAACATGCCACCGGCAATTTTCTCGGCCGCGTCGGCGGCCTTGGTGGCGGCGTCGGGCTCGCTGAGCTTGACCGCGTCGTAGTGGTTGAGGATGCGCGCCGACTCCTCGGTCGCCAGTGAGACGATGCCTTGCTCGGCGCTTTCCCGCGCCAGATACCAGGCGATCGGACTGGCGATGGCCGCCAGCACCACGCTGACGCTGGCGATGCCCAAGGCGGCGCGCTTTTGGAATGCATTCATGTTGTTGTCTCAGATATCTTGTAATGGCTCCAACGCGTCGCCCGGACGCCTTTCTGCGTGGTTGGTTTGGCGCAGCACCGTGTGATCAAAAATTATCAGGGCTAATTCTTAACTGACCGTTGCGCCATCGCGCCGCTGCAACAGCATGGCGTCGCCGTAGCTAAAAAACCGGTAGCGCTGGGCGATGGCGTGGCGGTACAACGCCATGATGTGCGGGTAGCCGGCAAAGGCCGACACCAGCATCATCAGGCTTGACTTGGGCAGGTGAAAGTTGGTCAGCAGCAGGTCGACCAGCTGGAAGCGAAAGCCCGGCGTGATAAAGATGCGTGTGTCGCCGCTTGTCTGGCCGGACTGCGCCCACGACTCCAGCGTGCGTACGCTGGTGGTGCCGACCGCCACCACGCGGCCGCCGCGCGCGCGGCAGTCGGCCAGCGCCTGCTGTGTGGCCACGGGTATGTCGTACCACTCGGCGTGCATCTGGTGCCGGGACAAGTCCTCGACTTTTACCGGCTGAAAGGTGCCAGCGCCCACGTGCAGCGTGACGTGCGCCCGGCGCACGCCCAGCGCCGCCAGTTGTGCCAGCAGCGCCTCGTCAAAATGCAGTGCTGCCGTCGGTGCGGCCACCGCGCCGGGATGCTTGGCAAACACCGTCTGGTAGCGCCGGCTGTCGTCGGCGCAGTCGCTGTGCGTGATGTACGGTGGCAGAGGCACGTGGCCGTGGCGTGCCATCAGCGTGTATGGGTCGTCGTCGGCATCGTTGGTCAGGCGCAGCCGAAACAGCGTGCCGTCTTCGTCGGGCCAGCGCGACAGCAGCGTGGCGCGCGGCTGGTCGTGGCATCCGGCGGCGGCGTCCAGGGCGATGACGGTGCCAGGCGGTGGCTTTTTGCTGACACGCAGGTGCGCGGCCACTTCACCGCCGCTGAGCACGCGCTCGACCAGCAGCTCGACGCGGCCACCACTGGGCTTTTGGCCATACAGCCGCGCGTTCATGACGCGCGTGTCGTTGAGCACCAGCAGGTCGCCGGCGCGCAGCAAGCCGGGCAGCTCGGTAAAGCAGCGGTCCAGCGCCGGCGTGGCGCGACCGTCGAGCAGGCGCGAGCCGCTGCGTTGCGGCGTCGGGTGCTGGGCGACCAGCTCGGGTGGTAGCGTGAAGTCGAAGTCGCTCAGACAAAAGGGCCGTGTGCTGCCCGGAAACAAATCGGTCATGGTGCTTGAGGGGCGAACGGCCCCGTGCCAAGGAAACAAGGCGGCCATTGTCGCTGCATGGCACTCGTACCCTATACGAAAGACGCATGACCTGTTGCAATGGGTCGGCGCCAGTGGCGAGCGTCTGGGTTGGCTCGAGTTCTTCCTGGCGGGTGGTAACGGTCCGAAATTCAAACCGGTCATCGAACAGCGCAGCACGCTGCTGGTGCCCGTGCTGGAAATCACCGGCCGACGCCATGATGTACAGCCTGGCGTTGGAGCTGGATGGAACTTTCTGGACGCAGGATGTGGGCTATCAGGCCTTGCCGTCGGTCACGTACTTTTCCAGATCGTAGTATCGGAGTCGAGCCTTTGGCCGCCCCTGTACGTGTCAAGAAAAACAAGGCACGCCCTGTCGGTGCAGCGCCACCCGTGGCCTGAAAACGCACGCACAATGCGGCCATGACCGACCCCGCCGCCGCGCCGCACGCCAAGCCCTTGAGTAGGCCGCAAAAGGCCTTGCGCAAGCTTGGGCTGCTGCGTGACGTCGACCTGGCGCTGCACCTGCCGCTGCGCTACGAAGACGAAACCCGCCTGCTGCGCCTGTCTGACGTGCGCGACGGCGAGGTGGCACAGGTCGAGGGCACGGTGCGTCACGCCGAGGTTCGCCTGGCGGGTCGGCGTCAGCTGCTGGTGACGCTGGACGATGGCAGTGGTACCTGTCTGCTGCGCTTTTTTACGTTTTATCCATCGCTGCAAAAAATGCTGGCCGTTGGCCAGCGGGTGCGCGTGCGTGGTCAGGCGCACGGTGGTTTGACCGGCCTGACGATGATGCACCCAGCGGTCAAGGTCGGCGGCGGCGCGCTGGCGCAAGCGCTGACCCCGGTGTATCCGACGGTGGCCGGTTTGCCGCAAACGTACCTGCGCCGCGCCGTCGATGGCGCGCTGGCGCGGGTCGACCTGAGCGACTTTGTACCCGCAGAATTTATAAGCAAAATTGGCTTCAAGCCCATGTATTCACTGGGTGATGCGCTCTTATTTTTGCATCACCCTGCGCCCGAGGTAACGCTGGCGGCGTTGCAGGACCATAGCCACCCGGCGTGGCAGCGCCTGAAAGCCGAGGAACTGCTGGCGCAGCAAATTGCCCAACTGCAAGCGCGTCGTGCGCGCGACGCCCTGCGCGCACCGGTGTTGGCCGCGCCAAACCCGGCGACCACGGCGCTGGGGGCACGGCTGCTGGCGGCGTTGCCCTTCACGCTGACGGCGGCCCAGCAACGCGTGGTGGCGGAGATTGCTGGTGACCTGGCGCGACCCGTTCCCATGCACCGCCTGCTGCAAGGCGACGTCGGCTCGGGCAAGACGGTGGTGGCGGCGTTGGCGGCGGCGCGCTGCATCGCTGCCGGCTGGCAATGTGCCCTGATGGCGCCGACCGAAATTTTGGCCACACAACACTTTGCCAAGCTGGTCGACTGGCTGCGCCCGCTGGGTGTCAGCATCGTCTGGCTGACCGGCAGCCAGAAGGCGCAGGAGCGGCGCGACGCGTTGGCGCAAATTGCCAGCGGCCAAGCGCAACTGGTGGTCGGTACGCACGCCGTCATCGACGCTCGGGTGCAGTTCCAGCGACTGGCGCTGGCGGTGATCGACGAACAGCACCGCTTTGGCGTGGCCCAGCGTTTGGCCTTGCGGGGCAAAACCGGCGCGCTCGAGCCGCACTTGCTGATGATGACGGCGACGCCGATTCCGCGCACGCTGGCGATGAGCTACTACGCCGACCTGGACGTCTCGACCATCGACGAGCTGCCGCCCGGGCGCACGCCGGTCGTCACAAAAGTGATTCACGAGGGGCGCCGCGACGAAGTGATCGCGCGCATCCGCGCCCAGTTGGCCGCCGGCCGGCAGATTTACTGGGTCTGCCCGTTGATCGAGGACAGCGAGGCACTGGACTTGCGTAACGCCACCGCAACGCACGCCCATCTCAGCGCCGCCTTGCCCGGGGTGTCGGTGGACTTGTTGCACTCGCGCCTGCCGGCGTCCGACAAGAAAGCCGTGATGCAACGCTTTACCCAAGGACAGACGGGCGTGCTGGTGAGCACGACGGTGATCGAGGTCGGCGTCGACGTGGCCAACGCCAGCTTGATGGTCATCGAGCATGCCGAGCGCTTTGGCTTGAGCCAGTTGCATCAATTGCGTGGCCGCGTCGGCCGCGGTGCGGCCGCTTCGGCCTGCGTGCTGCTGTTTTCTACCGGTGCAGCGCCGCGTCTGGGCGAGGCGGCATGCCAACGCCTGCGCGCCATGGTCGAATGTCACGACGGTTTTGCGATTGCCCGGCGTGACCTGGAGATTCGTGGGCCCGGTGAAGTTCTGGGTGAGCGCCAGTCGGGCGACGCGTTGTTGCGCTTTGCCGATCTCAACGAGGACGTTGCGCTGCTTCACTGGGCGCGGCAGACGGCACCGTTGCTGCTCGACCGGGACCCGGCGCAGGCAACGCGGCACGTGCAGCGCTGGCTGGGTGGCAAGACGGAATTTTTCCGCGCCTGAGGTGGCGCCGGGCGGGCGCTGCGGTCAGCGCAGCGGGCTATTGGTAGTGCGCGCGCCGGCGCTCGTCGGTGACGAATTCGTCTAGGTCGGGGTCCATCGCGTTGCGCGACGAGACGATGCCCACGGCGTGGCCGTGCTCCATCACCGGCACGTGGCGAAAACCGTGTTCCTGCATGATCACCAGCGCGTGGCCGTAGCTTTGGTCGGCGTTCAGCGTTTGGACCGACGTCGTCATGACTTCTTGCAGCTGCGTGGCCTTGGGATCCAGGCCTTTGGCGATCACGCGGAAAACCAGGTCGCGCTCGGTAAAAATGCCGACCAGTTGATCGTCCAGCAGCACCAGCAGGGCGCCGGTGTTTTTGGCCGCCATCAGCCGGGCCGCCTCGGTGACGGTTTTGTCGGGCGACGCGGTAAGGAACTTTTTGCGTTCCATCACGGATTTAATTGGTAGGTCAAACATGGCAAATCTCCTGCACGGCAATGCTAGTCCCCGGCAAACCCATTTCCTTGATCTAGATCAGGCATTACCCGCAAATTTCCGATGGCTGCACGGGCTTGCGCCAACGCTGCCAGCGGCGATCCATCTGATAGGACAATAAGCGCATGACCTTGACCGAACTGAAATACATCGTCGCGGTGGCGCGCGAACGCCACTTTGGCAAGGCGGCCGAAGCGTGCTACGTGTCGCAGCCGACGCTGTCGGTGGCCGTCAAGAAACTTGAAGAAGAACTCGACGTCAAGCTGTTCGAGCGCAGCGCCAACGAGGTCACTGTCACCGCGCTGGGCGAGGAGATCGTGCGGCAGGCGCAAAGCGTGCTGGAGCAGGCCGCCAACATCAAGGAAATTGCCAAGCGCGGCAAGAATCCGTTGACCGGGTCGTTGGCGCTGGGGGTGATTTACACCATCAGCCCGTACCTGCTGCCTGATCTGGTGCGGCAAATGATCCGGCGCACGCCAGAGATGCCGCTGATGCTGCAGGAAAACTTCACCGTCAAGTTGCTTGAGATGTTGCGCACCGGCGAGATTGATTGCGCCATTCTGGCCGAGCCCTTCCCCGACGCCGGCCTGGCCATCGCGCCCTTGTACGACGAGCCGTTTCTGGCCGCCGTGCCGTACCACCATGCGCTGGCCAAGCGGCCCGAGGTCAGCACCGAGCAGCTGAAGAACGAGACGATGCTGCTGCTGGGCGCCGGCCATTGTTTTCGCGACCACGTGTTGCAGGTCTGCCCGGAATTCGCCCGCTTCTCCAGCAACGCCGAAGGCATTCGCAAGAGTTTTGAGGGCTCGTCCCTGGAGACCATCAAGCACATGGTCGCCGCCGGCATGGGTGTGACGCTGGTGCCGCGCCTGAGCGTGCCCAAAGACGCGTTGGACGCCAAACCCCGGCGCAAGCGCGATGACGAGCCGTTTATTAAATATCTGCCGTTCGCCGGTGACGCACCCAAGCGCCGCGTCGTGCTGGCCTGGCGGCGCAGCTTTACCCGCTACGAAGCCATCGCCGCGCTGCGCAACGCCATCTATGCGTGTGAATTGCCCGGCGTGCAACGCTTGTCCTGATTCTGGAGGCAATATACATGAGTCAACCGCAATCGGCCATTCTGGAGCCGGTGCCGCCGGTGGCGCGCTATGCTTTTTTTCAGTTGACCCATGAGCAGCCCCCGGCGCTACGGCAAAGTTTGCAGCGTCTGGCGCAGGTGGCTGATGGCCGCCAAGTGCTGGTCGGGCTTGGCCCGCAACTGGTGCGCGGGTTGGGCGCACAGGTGCCCGGCTTGCATGAATTTGTCGCGCTGAGCGCCGCTGGTGTGACCGTGCCGTCGACGCCGACAGCCTTGTGCTGCTGGCTGCGCGGCAGCGACCTGGGCGAGCTGTTGCATCTAACGCGGCGCCTGCAGTGGGCGTTGGCCCCGGCGTTGACGCTGCAGCAGGTGGTCGACGCCTTTCGCTACGGCGACGGACGCGATCTCACCGGTTACGAGGATGGCACCGAAAACCCGCAAGGCGACGCGGCCACGGCGGCGGCACTGGTGCAAGGCGCCGGCGCCGGGCTGGACGGCGCCAGCTTCATGGCCTTGCAGCAGTGGCAGCACGACCTGGATGCCTTTGAGACGATGGGCCGCGCGGCGCAGGACGCGCTGATTGGCCGGCGCCGTGACGACAACGTGGAAATCGCCGACGCGCCGGCGTCGGCGCACGTCAAGCGCACCGCCCAGGAAAGCTTTGCGCCCGCGGCCTTTGTGCTGCGCCGCTCAATGCCCTGGTTGGCCGGCCAGCGCTGCGGCCTGATGTTCGTTGCGTTTGGCTGTTCATTGAACGCGTTCGAGGCGCAAATGCGCCGTATGGTCGGGCTGGACGATCGGATCGTCGATGGGCTTTTTGCTATTTCCCGGCCACTCAGCGGCGCGCATTTTTGGTGCCCCCCAGTGCGCGACGGGCGCCTGGATTGGCGCGCTGTAGGTTGTTGATGGATTGCGCAAGACGATGAACTGGTCAAAAAAAGTCAAGCTCTACCTGGACCTGATTCGCTGGGACCGGCCGGCCGGCTGGTTGCTGTTGTTGTGGCCGACGCTGGGCGCGCTGTGGGTCGCCGCCGGTGGCTTTCCAGGCTGGCACCTGCTGAGCGTTTTTATGTTGGGCACCATTCTGATGCGCAGCGCCGGATGTTGCGTCAACGACGTCGCCGATCGTGAGTTCGACCGGCACGTCAAGCGCACCGCCAACCGCCCGGTGACCAGCGGTGCGCTGCCGGTGAAAGACGCGTTGGCGGTCGGCGCGCTGCTGGCGCTGCTGGCCTTTGCGCTGGTGCTCACCACCAATCGCCTGACCGTTGCGCTGTCGTTCGTCGCCTTGGCCGTGACCCTGGTCTACCCCTACGCCAAGCGCTTTGTGTCGATGCCGCAGGCGGTGCTGGGGCTGGCTTTTGGCATGGGCATTCCGATGGCGTTTGCCGCAGTGCAGGGCCGGGTGCCGACGCTGGCCTGGGCGCTGTTGCTGGGCAATTTGTGCTGGGTGCTGGCCTACGACACCGAGTACGCAATGGTCGACCGCGACGACGACCTGCAGCTCGGCATCAAGACCTCGGCCATCACGTTGGGCCGCTGGGACGTCCCAGTGGTTTTGCTGTGCTACCTTGGTTTTATAACAATTTGGGCATTAGCCCTTATGGATTATGCGCTAGGAGCTATATTTATTATAGCATTGTGCGTGGCGCTGGCGCAAGCACTGTGGCACTTTGTGCTGATTCGCGGGCGCACGCGCGAGGGTTGCTTTAAAGCCTTCCGGCACAACCACTGGTTGGGCTTGACGGTGTTTGCCGGTATCGCGTTGGGCTTTGCCGTCGCTTGACGGCGTTCAGTCGCGGCGCGCGCGGGGTGCGTCAGGCGGCGCCAAACTCGTCGCCGAGTTCTTTGGCGCGCTCGCGGGCGGCGTACATGGCGTCGATGAACAGTGCGCGCACGTCGTTGTCTTCCATGCTGGAAATGGCGGCAAACGTCGTTCCGCCCTTGGAGGTCACGCGCTGGCGCAGCACCTGCGGCGCCTCGCTGGATGCGCTGGCCAATTCACTGGCGCCTGCGAACGTGGCAACGGCCAGCTGGTGTGCTTGCGCGCGGCTCAGACCCATCTCGCAACCGGCAGTTGTCATGGCTTCCATGAAATAGAAAACGTACGCCGGCCCGGAGCCTGACAGCGCGGTGACGACGTCGAGCTGCTCTTCGGCGTCAAACCACAGCGACGCGCCAGTGGTGGCGATGACCTGTTCAACGCGTGCGCGGTCGGCTTGCGAGACGCCGGCGCGGGCAAACAGACCAGTGATGCCCCGGCCGATCAGTGCGGGCGTGTTAGGCATGGCGCGCACGACGCGTTCGCTGCCCAGCCAGGCGGCGATGCTGTCACTGCGAATGCCGGCGGCAATGCTCAAGTGCAAGGCCGTTGCGGCGTATGGCGCCACGGCGGTGGCCGCGCCCTTGAACACCTGCGGCTTGACCGCCCAGACGATCAGACCGGCTGAGCCAAGTGCCTCATCTGCCTGGGGCTGCGCCTGCACGCCGAAGTCGGCCAACAGCTTGGCGCGCGCCTCTGCAACAGGCTCGACGACCAGGATGCCGCTGGCGGCGTTGCCCTGCTGGAGCAGACCGCCAATGATGGCGCTGGCCATATTGCCGCCGCCGATGAATGCGATGCGATTGCTCATGAGACTGCTGGTCAGTGCGCACACTGCGGGTGAGTGAAAGAGGAGCGGCAGTGTAACAACCAAACGTGTTTTGAAAAAATATTTTGCCAAGACCGCAATTTCAGGGCATAATGCGCGGCTTCGCTTGAAAGAGCATGCAGTGTCTGCCCAACAACTGCCGGTGCAAATGGTTTGCGTCGGGGGTTACGGGCCCAAGACTGACCGGGTAACCACTCGGTACAAGTTGGGAAATTTTGAAATGATCCAAACCGAATCTCGACTCGAAGTCGCCGACAACACCGGCGCGAAGTCCGTTCTGTGCATCAAGGTGCTCGGCGGGTCAAAGCGTCGCTACGCCAGCGTTGGCGACATTATCAAGGTGAGCATCAAAGAAGCGGCGCCACGTGGCCGCGTCAAGAAAGGTGATGTTTACAGTGCAGTGGTCGTTCGCACGGCCAAGGGCATTCGTCGCCACGACGGCTCACTGGTGAAATTTGATGGCAATGCAGCGGTTTTGCTCAATGCCAAGTTGGAGCCGATCGGCACTCGTATCTTTGGCCCGGTAACGCGTGAACTGCGTACCGAGAAGTTCATGAAGATCGTGTCGCTGGCGCCGGAAGTTTTGTAAGGACATCATCATGAACAAAATTCGCAAAGGCGACGATGTCATCGTCCTCGCAGGGCGCGACAAGGGCAAGCGCGGCAAGGTAACGCTGCGCAAAGACGACTCGCACCTGGTGGTCGAGGGTGTCAATGTGGTCAAGAAGCACGCCAAGCCCAATCCGATGAAGGGTGAGGCTGGCGGCATTGTTGAAAAAACCATGCCGATTCACCAATCCAACGTGGCGATTTTCAATGCGGCCACCGGTAAGGCGGACCGCGTCGGAATCAAGTTGCAGGCTGACGGCAAGCGCGTGCGCGTTTTCAAGTCCAGCGGCGAAGAAATCAAGGTGGCATGACATGGCACGTTTGCAGCAAATCTACAAAGAGAAGGTGGCGCCTGAATTGATGGCCAAGTTTGGCTACAAGTCGCCGATGGAAGTCCCGCGTCTGACCAAGATCACCTTGAATATGGGTGTCAGCGAAGCGGTTGCCGACAAGAAGGTCATGGAACACGCCGCCGGTGACCTCGGCAAAATCGCCGGGCAGAAGCCGGTGGTCACGATGTCCAAGAAGGCGATCGCCGGTTTCAAGATTCGCGAGAACCAAGCCATTGGCTGCATGGTCACCTTGCGTGGCGCGCAAATGTATGAATTCCTGGATCGTTTTGTGACGGTGGCGCTGCCACGTGTGCGTGACTTCCGTGGCATCTCCGGGCGTTCATTTGACGGCCGTGGCAACTACAACATTGGCGTCAAAGAACAAATTATTTTTCCTGAGATTGAGTACGACAAGGTCGACGCTTTACGTGGTCTCAATATCAGCATCACGACAACGGCCAAGACCGACGACGAGTGCAAGGCGCTGCTCGCTGGTTTCCGTTTTCCCTTCAAGAACTGAGGTGATCTGTGGCTAAGATGGCTTTGATCGAGCGTGAGCTCAAGAGAGACAAACTGGTTGCCAAGTACGCAAAGAAACATGCGGAATTGAAGGCGATTGCAAACGACGCCAAGCGTTCTGACGAAGAACGCGCCGCAGCCCGTCTGGGCTTGCAACTGTTGCCGCGCAACGCCAACCCGACGCGTCAACGCAACCGCTGCGCGATTACCGGTCGGCCTCGTGGCACGTTTGCCCAGTTTGGCCTGGCGCGCGCCAAGATTCGTGAAATGGCTTTTGCTGGTGAAATTCCCGGCATCGTCAAGGCTAGCTGGTAAGCGGCAGGAGACAAGATATGAGCATGAGTGATCCGATCGCCGACCTGTTGACGCGTATTCGTAACGCGCAAATGGTGGCCAAATCTACCGTACGCGTCCCGTCTTCCAAAGTGAAGGTGGCGATTACCCAAGTCCTGAAGGACGAAGGTTATATCGACGCGTTCAAGGTCAACACCGTTGACGGCAAGCAAGAGCTTGAAATTGAACTGAAGTACTACGCTGGCCGACCGGTCATCGAGCGCATCGAGCGTGTCAGCCGGCCTGGCCTGCGTGTTTACCGCGGCAGCGACGCGATTCCGCAGGTGCAGAACGGTCTGGGTGTGGCCATTGTGACAACGCCCAAGGGTGTCATGACCGACCGCAAGGCGCGTGCCAACGGTGTCGGTGGTGAAGTGCTGTGCTACGTCGCCTGATGCGTGACATTGAGGAGTAACTAGACATGTCCCGTATTGGAAAAATGGCCGTGGTTGTCCCGGCAGGCGTCGAAGTCGTTTTGGGTGAGCAGCAGATCAGCGTCAAGGGCGCTGGTGGCTTGCTGACCGTGTCGCAAAATGAGCTGGTTAACGTTGTCAAAGACGGTGCCAGCGTCAGCTTCAAGGCGGCCAATGACTCGCGTGAGGCAGATGCCATGTCCGGCACGTTGCGTCAGTTGGTCAACAACATGGTTGTCGGTGTCACCAAAGGCTTTGAGAAAAAACTCACGCTCATTGGCGTGGGTTACAAGGCGCAAGCGCAGGGCAAGAAGCTGAATCTGGTGGTCGGCTACTCGCATCCGGTCGACAAGGAAATGCCCGAAGGCGTGTCGGTGGCGACACCGACGCCCACTGAAATCGTGATCAAGGGCGCTGATCGTCAACGTGTCGGTCAAGTGGCCGCCGAGATTCGCGCCATTCGGCCGCCGGAGCCCTACAAGGGCAAAGGCATTCGCTACGCGGATGAAACCGTGACGATCAAAGAAACCAAGAAGAAATAAGGAGTCGCACCATGTTGAACAAGAAAGAGCAGCGTCTTCGTCGGGCTCGCCAAACGCGTATCCGTATCGCCAATCAGGGTGCGGCACGCCTGACGGTGTATCGCACCAACCTGCACATTTACGCCAGCGTGATTTCTGGCGACGGCGCCAAGGTTCTGGTCACTGCGTCGACTGCAGAAGCCGAAGTACGCAAGGTCCTCGGTGCTTCTGGCAAGGGCGGCAACATTGCCGCGGCGCAGGTGATCGGCAAGCGCGTCGCTGAAAAGGCGAAGGCCGCCGGTGTCGAAAAAGTGGCGTTTGACCGTGCTGGATTTGCGTATCACGGACGCGTCAAGGCCTTGGCTGAGTCGGCTCGTGAAGCTGGCTTGCAGTTTTAAGCAGATCGGAATTTAAGATGGCTAAAGTACAGGCAAAAATGCAAGGCAAGGCGGACGGCCCGGAAGACGGTCTGCGCGAGAAGATGATTGCGATCAACCGGGTCACCAAGGTGGTCAAGGGGGGTCGTATCCTCGGCTTTGCGGCGTTGACGGTGGTTGGCGACGGCGATGGTGCGGTCGGTATGGGCAAAGGCAAGTCCAAGGAAGTGCCGGCGGCCGTGCAAAAGGCCATGGAAGAAGCACGTCGCAACCTGAACAAGGTTCCGTTGAAGAACGGCACGATTCATCACACCGTTTACGGTCACCACGGTGCCTCCTCGGTCATGATGGCGCCGGCTCCCAAGGGGACAGGCATCATCGCCGGCGGTCCGATGCGCGCAGTGTTTGAAGTGCTGGGCATCACCGACATCGTGGCCAAGAGCCATGGTTCGAGCAATCCTTACAACATGGTTCGTGCAACGCTGGACGCCTTGTCCCGTGCGACTACGCCGTCGGTGGTGGCGGCCAAGCGTGGCAAAACGGTTGAAGAACTGTTTGCCTGATCGGAGTTCACACAATGACAACCGCAAAAAAAATTACCGTTCAATTGGTGCGTAGCCCGATTGGCTGTTCGCAGGCGCATCGTGCTACCGTGCGTGGGCTGGGCTTGCGCAAGATTCGCAGCACCAGCGAACTCGTCGATACGCCTGAAGTGCGCGGCATGATTAACAAGATCAGTTATCTGGTCAAGGTGCTCTGAGAGGTCAATGATGGAATTGAACGACATTAAGCCCGCAGCTGGCGCCAAGCACGCCAAGCGTCGCGTTGGCCGTGGCATTGGTTCGGGTCTGGGAAAGACGGCCGGCCGTGGTCATAAAGGTCAAAAGTCTCGCGCCGGTGGCTACCACAAAGTGGGTTTCGAAGGCGGCCAGATGCCCATGCAGCGTCGTCTGCCTAAGCGTGGTTTCAAGTCTGCCTTGCTTCAGTTCAACGCGGAAGTGACGTTGGCTGATCTCGATCGCCTGGGTTTGGTTGAAGTTGATGTGCTGGTGCTCAAGCAGGCCGGCCTGGTGGGTGAGTTGGTCAGGGTAGTGAAGGTCGTCAAGACCGGTGCCTTGACCAAGGCCGTCAGGCTTACCGGCATCGGTGCCACGGCGGGGGCCAAGGCGGCCATTGAAGCCGCTGGTGGCGCGCTGGCTTGATGCAATTGGCAGGAACGCTGTAAGTGGCAACTCTTCCGACATCCGCTGCAAAGGCAGACAAGTACGGTGACCTGCGTCGTCGGCTGGTCTTTTTGCTGCTAGCGCTGGTGGTGTACCGTATTGGTGCACACATCCCTGTGCCGGGCATTGACGCGGCGCAGTTGCAGCAGTTTTTCAAGGGTCAGCAAGGCGGCATCCTGGGCATGTTCAATATGTTCTCGGGCGGCGCGTTGTCGCGTTTCACGATCTTTGCCTTGGGGATCATGCCGTACATCTCGGCGTCGATCATCATGCAGCTAATGGGTTATGTGTTGCCGGCGTTTGAACAGTTGAAGAAGGAAGGCGAAGCGGGTCGTCGCAAGATCACCCAGTACACCCGTTACGGCACGCTGGGTTTGGCGTTGTTTCAGTCGCTGGGTATCGCGGTGGCGCTTGAAAGCTCTGCGGGTCTGGTGGTGTCGCCTGGTTTTGGTTTTCGCATGACTGCAGTGGTGACGCTGACCGCTGGTACGCTGTTTTTGATGTGGCTGGGCGAACAGATCACCGAGCGTGGCTTGGGTAACGGTATTTCCATCCTGATTTTTGCCGGTATTGCCGCGGGTCTGCCCAATGCCATCGGTGGGCTGCTGGAGCTGGTTCGAACCGGTGCGATGAGCATTATTGTGTCGCTGTTTATTGTTGTGCTGGTCGGTCTGGTCACTTACTTTGTGGTCTTTGTCGAGCGCGGGCAGCGCAAGATATTGGTCAACTATGCCCGCCGTCAGGTCGGCAACAAGGTCTATGGCGGGCAGTCGTCGCATTTGCCGCTCAAGCTGAATATGGCTGGGGTGATTCCGCCGATCTTCGCGTCGTCCATTATCCTTTTGCCGGCAACCGTTGTGGGTTGGTTTACCACCGGTGATTCGATGCGTTGGCTCAAGGACATCGCCGGTTCGCTGACACCGGGTCAGCCGATTTACGTCATGTTGTACGCCGCTGCCATTGTTTTCTTCTGCTTCTTCTACACCGCCTTGGTGTTCAACAGCAAAGAGACGGCAGAGAACCTGAAGAAGAGCGGCGCATTCGTTCCGGGTATCCGTCCGGGCGAAAACACCGCGCGCTATATCGACAAGATTCTTCTGCGGTTGACCTTCATTGGTGCAATCTACATCACCTTGGTTTGCTTGCTGCCCGAGTTCCTGATCTTGAAGTACAACGTGCCGTTTTACTTTGGTGGCACGTCGCTCTTGATTATTGTGGTGGTCACGATGGACTTCATGGCCCAGGTACAAAATTACTTGATGTCGCAACAGTACGAGTCATTGTTGAAAAAGGCCAATTTCAAGGCCTCTTGAGATAACGATTTATGGCTAAAGACGATGTCATTCAAATGCAGGGCGAGATTATTGAAAATCTTCCCAATGCAACGTTTCGGGTCAAACTGGAAAACGGCCACGTGGTTCTCGGGCACATTTCCGGAAAAATGCGTATGCACTACATCCGCATTCTTCCAGGTGACAAGGTCACCGTTGAGTTGACGCCCTACGACCTGTCGCGTGCGCGGATCGTATTCAGGGCCAAGTGAGTCGGGTATTAACGAATTCTTTAGGAGAGTGAAATGAAGGTTTCGGCTTCGGTTAAAAAAATTTGCCGTAACTGCAAAATTATCCGCCGCAAGGGCGTGGTTCGCGTGATCTGTACCGATCCGCGCCACAAACAGCGTCAAGGTTAATTGCAAGAGTTATAGAGGATCAATATGGCACGTATCGCTGGTATCAATATTCCGCCGCAACAGCATTCCGAGATTGGTTTGACCGCCATCTTCGGTATCGGTCGCAGCCGCGCTCGCAAAATCTGCGAAGCCTGTGGTGTTGCGTACACCAAAAAAATCAAAGACCTGACCGACGCTGAACTCGAAAAGCTTCGTGACGAAGTGGCCAAGTTCACCATCGAAGGTGACTTGCGTCGTGAAACCACGATGAACATCAAGCGACTGATGGATATTGGCTGCTACCGCGGTTTCCGCCATCGCCGCGGCCTGCCGGTGCGTGGCCAGCGCACGCGCACCAACGCACGCACCCGCAAGGGCCCGCGCAAGGCCGCTGCTTCGCTCAAGAAATAAAGTATTTGAAGGATAACCATGGCCAAAGCACCTGCCAATAACGCCGCGCAACGTGTCCGCAAGAAAGTCCGCAAGAACGTCGCTGACGGTATTGCACACGTTCACGCTTCCTTTAACAACACCATCATCACCATTACCGACCGTCAGGGCAACTCGTTGGCTTGGGCGTCTTCGGGTGGCCAAGGCTTCAAGGGATCGCGCAAGTCGACACCGTTTGCGGCGCAGGTGGCCTCTGAAGTGGCTGGCCGTGCTGCCATCGAACAAGGCATCAAGAATCTCGACGTCGAGATCAAGGGCCCCGGCCCGGGGCGCGAGTCGTCGGTGCGTGCTTTGGCCGCTCTAGGCATTCGCGTGAACATGATCGCTGACGTGACGCCAGTGCCGCACAACGGCTGCCGTCCGCAAAAGCGCCGTCGCATTTAATTTTTTCTAAACCAAGCCCACCGCCACGGTATGACCACCGTGGCTCCCGCGTTTCGCGGCAGTTGATCAAAAGGAAATTCAAGTGGCACGTTACCTCGGCCCCAAGGCCAAACTCTCCCGTCGTGAAGGCACCGACCTGTTCCTCAAGAGTGCGCGTCGCTCTATCGCCGACAAGGTCAAGTTCGATTCCAAACCGGGTCAGCACGGCCGAACCTCTGGCGCCCGCACTTCAGACTTCGGTTTGCAACTGCGTGAAAAACAAAAGGTCAAGCGCATGTACGGCGTGCTCGAGAAGCAGTTCCGCCGCTACTTTGAAGAGGCTGATCGTCGTCGCGGCAACACCGGCGCCAACCTGTTGTCGCTGCTTGAAATGCGTCTGGACAACGTCGTCTACCGTATGGGGTTTGGCTCCACGCGCGCCGAAGCTCGGCAGCTGGTGTCGCACAAAGCCATCCTGGTCAACGGCAAGCCCGTCAACATCCCGTCGTATTCCGTGAAGGTCGGCGACGCCGTTGCCGTGCGTGAAAAATCAGCCAAGCAAAACCGCGTTGTCGAAGCGTTGCAACTCGCCCAGCAAGTCGGTATGCCCGCTTGGGTTGAGGTCAATGCCGACAAGGCCGAAGGCGTGTTCAAGGCCGTTCCTGACCGTGACCAGTTCGCCGCTGACGTCAATGAATCGCTGATTGTCGAGTTGTACTCACGCTAATCTGAATTTGTTTTGTCCCGGAGCCAGAAGGCCTCTGTGTTTTCTGGTCGTCTAGTCAGCCTTACCGATGTAACGAGTCGGGGGTATTGAGAGGAAATTTCATGCAAAGTAGTTTGTTAAAGCCCAAAGCAGTACAGGTCGAGCAGCTCTCTGCGCACCGTGCCAAAGTGGTGCTGGAGCCGTTCGAACGCGGCTACGGCCATACCCTGGGCAACGCGCTGCGCCGGGTGCTGCTGTCGTCCATGCCGGGTTACGCCCCGACCGAAGTCACCATCGCCGGCGTGCTGCACGAGTACTCGTCGATCGACGGCGTTCACGAAGACGTCGTCAACATCTTGCTCAACCTCAAAGGGGTGGTCTTCAAGTTGCATAACCGTGACGAAGTGACCCTGAGCCTGCGCAAAGACACCGAAGGTGTCGTCAGCGCCGCCGACATTCAGACGCCACACGACGTCGAAATCATCAATCCGGAACACGTCATTGCCAATCTGGCTGCCGGCGGCAAGCTGGACATGCAGATCAAGGTTGAAAAAGGCCGTGGTTACGTTCCCGGCACGATGCGTCGCCATGGTGATGAGCCTTCCAAGTCGATTGGCCGTATCGTCCTGGACGCCTCTTTCTCGCCGGTGCGCCGCGTCAGCTACATTGTTGAGAGCGCCCGTGTCGAGCAGCGTACCGATCTGGACAAGCTTATTCTCGACATTGAAACTAACGGTGCCATTTCTGCTGAAGATGCGGTGCGCGCGTCAGCCAAAATTCTGGTTGAACAGCTGGCCGTTTTTGCCCAACTCGAAGGTGGCGACATCGACGCGATCGTCTCGACGGCGGCGCGTGGTGGTGCCCAGTTCGACCCGGTACTGCTGCGCCCGGTGGACGAGCTCGAGCTGACCGTTCGTTCGGCCAACTGCCTGAAGGCCGAAAACATCTATTACATTGGCGACTTGATCCAGCGCACCGAAAACGAACTCCTCAAGACGCCGAACCTCGGTCGCAAGTCGCTCAACGAAATCAAGGAAGTTCTCGCATCAAGAGGCCTGACTCTTGGTATGAAGCTTGAAAGCTGGCCACCGGCCGCACTCGAAAAGCGCTGATTCTGCGCACCCTGGGCAGTACCTGATACGGCTGCCGGAACTATAAACAAAGGAAATTACCATGCGTCACGGACTCGGACTACGCAAACTCAATCGCACATCGTCGCATCGTCTGGCGATGTTGCGCAACATGATGAACTCGCTTATCGCGCACGAAGTGATCAAAACCACGGTTCCCAAAGCCAAGGAGCTTCGCCGCGTGATCGAGCCGATGATCACTTTGGCGAAAGAAGCCACTGTGGCAAATCGCCGCCTGGCCTTTGACCGCTTGCGCGATCGCGACAGCGTCACCAAGTTGTTCAACGATCTCGGCCCGCGCTTCAAGGCGCGCCCGGGCGGCTACACACGCATTCTGAAAATGGGTTTCCGTGTTGGTGATAACGCGCCCATGGCCCTGGTTGAACTGGTCGACCGACCTGAGACCACAGAAACCCCGGCGCAGGAAACAACGGCGCAATAAGGTATACTCCACCGCTTGCCGCGCGATGGAGCAGTCTGGTAGCTCGTTGGGCTCATAACCCAAAGGTCGGAGGTTCAAATCCTTCTCGCGCAACCAATAAAATCAAGCACTTAGCTTGGAATCAACGCCCACCTCGAGTGGGCGTTTTCATTTTTTGTCCATTCCGTGTGGCTGTTTCCGGCGCTTGCCGTTGAAATTTCTGCACATCGGGATGGGTGCGCACTACACTACCGCCGGAGTCCAACGACTCCCGTGCTTTACCTCCCTGAGCACGGAGCCTGCAAAGGCTCTTCAAACCCAGCCCTCAACCCGCTGGGTTTTCTTTTGCTGGCATGGCGTCGTCGGCGGTCCCCGTTCGCTGCTGAAGGCGGTCGTTGTGCAGGATGACGCTGGCGTGACCGTCAACAGCGCGGCGCAAACCAGGTCTGTGCGTGCGGTCGAATGCGGGACTTGACCTTGAAGTTCGTCAGACGGCCAGGCGATGCGTCGGCTACAGATTAGGTGCCAGCCAGCGTCGCAAGTCATCCTCTGCCACGCCGCGGCGCGCGGCCATGTCCTGCACCTGGTCGTCACCAACCCGCCCCACGTTGAAATACTGCGCCTGCGGGTGCGCCAGGTAGAAGCCGCTGACGCTGGCCGCCGGGTGCATGGCCAGGCTGTCGGTCAGGGTCATGCCAATCTCGTCGCAGCGCAGCAGGGCAAACAGGTCGCGTTTGACACTGTGGTCGGGGCATGCCGGGTAGCCGGGGGCGGGGCGGATGCCCTGGTATTTTTCGGCGATCAAATCCCGTGGACTCAACGCCTCGGTGGGCGCGTAGCGCCACAGGTCGGTGCGCACCTTGTGGTGCAGGCATTCGGCAAACGCCTCGGCCAGCCGGTCGGCCAGCGCTTTGAGCAGGATGGCGCTGTAGTCGTCGTGCGCGGCTAAAAACTGCGCCTCTTTTTTTTCGATGTTCAGGCCGGCGGTGACGGCGAATAG
>JBBIGT010000029.1:0-20752 GCA_037447395.1 Comamonadaceae bacterium
CCAAAGCAATTGATCGCCCACGGTGAACGCGCCAAGATACTCTGGCCCCATGGCCAATTTGCGGATACGTCCCACTGGGATGGTCAAGGTACCGGTGACGGCTACGGGCGTCAGGTCTTTGATGCTGGCCTCACGGTTGTTGGGCACCACTTTCACCCATTCGTTGTCGGCGGCAATCATCGCTTCGATGTCGGCGTTGGGCACGTTCTTCTTGAGCTTGAAGGTGAGTGCCTGGCTGTGGCAACGCATGGCGCCAACGCGCACGCAAAAACCGTCGACCGGCACCGCCGGCGTGCCAAAGCCGTCGCCCAAGCCCATGATCTTGTTGGTCTCGGCCATGCCTTTCCATTCCTCGCGTGACTTGCCCCAGTCCGCCGCGTCACGGTCCTGACCCAGTCCCAAGTCCTTGTCGATCCAGGGAATCAGCGAGCCGCCCAGCGGCACGACGAAATTCGCCGTTTCGGCCGCTGTCAGGGCGCGCTGTTTGGCAATGACCCGACGGTCGATCTCAAGGATGGCGCTCTTCGGGTCGTCGAGCAGCGCCTGCACTTCTTTGTAGAGTGTGCCGTACTGGGTGAGCAGTTCGCGCATGTGCTGCGCGCCGCCACCGCTGGCGGCCTGGTAAGTTTGCGTGCTCATCCATTCGACCAGGCCGGCCTTGTACAGCGAGCCAACGCCCATCAACATGCAGCTGACCGTGCAGTTACCGCCGATCCAGTTGTTGCCACCTTTGGATAACGCGTTTTTGATGACCGGCATGTTCACCGGGTCAAGGATGATGACAGCGTCGCTTTTCATGCGCAGCGTGGACGCGGCGTCGATCCAGTGGCCGCGCCAGCCGGCGGCGCGCAACTTGGGGAAGACGTCGGTGGTGTAGTCGCCGCCCTGGCAGCTAATAATGATGTCGCAGCGCTTGAGGGCGTCGAGGTTGTGCGCGTCTTGCAGAACGGTCTCGTTCTTGGCCATTGCGGGCGCCTTGCCACCCGCGTCGGAGGTAGAGAAAAACACCGGTTCGATCAACGCGAAGTCGCCTTCGGCCTGCATCCGGTCCATCAGCACTGAGCCAACCATGCCACGCCAGCCGACCAGGCCAACCAAATTACCCACTTTCATGCTTTACCCCTTGTGCAAAAGATTGAAAAACAACTTGTTCACGCGCGCCGCCACAACGCTTAGAGCGCCCGCACGACGGCGTCGCCCATCTCGGCGGTCGACACCCGGGTGCATCCGGCGCTGAAGATGTCGGCGGTGCGCAGCCCTTGACACAACACGGCTTGTACGGCGGCTTCGATGCGTTGCGCAGCAGCCTCGCTGCTCAGGCTGAAGCGCAGCATCATCGCCGCACTCAGGATGGTCGCCAGCGGGTTGGCGATGCCTTTGCCCGCGATGTCCGGTGCGCTGCCGTGGCTGGGTTCGTACAAGCCAAAGTTGGCTGCGTTCAGGCTGGCCGAGGGCAACATGCCGATCGAGCCGGTGAGCATCGACGCTTCGTCGGACAGGATGTCGCCAAACAGGTTGCCGGTGACGATCACGTCAAACGCCTTGGGCGCGCGCACCAGTTGCATGGCGGCGTTGTCGACGTACATGTGCTCAAGCGTCACGTCGGGGTATTGTTGGCCGACTTCGGTGACCACGTCGCGCCAGAACTGGAAGGTTTCCAGCACGTTGGCCTTGTCGACGCTGGTCACCTTTTTGTTGCGCTTGCGCGCCGCCTGGAATGCCACGTGGGCGATGCGCTCAATCTCCGGGCGGCTGTAGCGCATGGTGTCGTACGCTTCGTCCGTGCCAGGGAAATGGCCGTCGCTTGCGGTGCGCCGGCCGCGTGGCTGGCCAAAGTAAATGTCACCAGTCAGTTCGCGGATGATCAGGATGTCGAGCCCGGCGACCAGCTCAGGCTTGAGGCTGGAGGCGTTGACGAGTTGCTCGTAGCAAATGGCCGGGCGAAAGTTGGCGAACAGGCCCAGTGCCTTGCGCAACCCGAGGATCGCCTGCTCGGGACGCAGGTGGCGCTCGAGCTTGTCGTATTGCCAGTCGCCAACGGCGCCAAACAGCACCGCGTCGGCGTCCTGGGCCAGTTGCAGCGTCGCCGGGGGCAGCGGATGTCCGTGCGCCGCGTAGGCGCAGCCGCCGACCAGCGCCGTTTCCATCTCCAGCGGGAGCTTCAGCGCCTTGAGCACCTTGACGGCCTCGGCGACGATCTCGGGGCCGATGCCATCGCCGGCTAAAACTGCAATTTTCATCATGTCAAAATGTTATTGAATTAATAGCTGCTCACGAAATCATGGTATGGGCTAGCCATGGTTTTTGTGCCAAACGTTGGGCTTCGAATGCTTTGATTTTGTCGGCATGGCGCAAGGTCAAACCGATGTCATCCAGGCCATTGAGCAGGCAGTACTTGCGAAACGCCTGCACCTCGAAGGGCCACTCAATACCGTCGGGCTTGACAACGACTTGGCGTGCCAGGTCGACCGTCAGCTTGTAACCGACGAACGCCGCGACCTCGTTGAACAGCTGCGCCACTTGCGCTTCGCTCAGGACGATCGGCAGCAGGCCGTTCTTGAAACAGTTGTTGAAAAAAATGTCGGCGTAGCTGGGCGCAATGAGCGCGCGAAAGCCAAATTGGTCGAGCGCCCAGGGCGCGTGTTCGCGCGACGAGCCGCAGCCGAAATTCTTGCGCGCCAACAAGATGCTGGCGCCCTGGAAGCGCGGCTGGTTGAGAACGAAGTCTGGGTTGGGTCGACGACTGGCTGGATCCTGGCCGGGGTAGCCGGCGTCGAGATAACGCCATTCGTCAAACAGGTTGGGGCCAAACCCGGTTTTGCGGATCGACTTGAGGAATTGCTTGGGGATGATGGCGTCGGTGTCGACGTTTTCACGATCCATCGGGGCAACCAGCCCCTGGAGCAGGGTAAATTTTTGCATGGTTGTCGGTTATTTCTTGACCGCACCCTCGATGCTCTGGCCGGCCTTTTGCAAATCCTGGCCAACACCTTTGACGGTATTGCAGCCGGCGGCCAGCAACAAGCTGGCAAGTGCCAACAAAGCGGTGAGTTTTTTCATGGTGGGATCCTTTTCACAAAACCTAGACAAATTTTCGGACGTCGACAAAGTGGCCGTGAATCGCCGCCGCCGCCGCCATGGCCGGGCTGACCAGATGGGTGCGGCCACCGGCACCCTGGCGGCCCTCAAAATTGCGGTTGCTGGTGGAGGCGCAACGCTCGAGCGGCTCCAGGCGATCGGCGTTCATCGCCAGACACATCGAGCAACCCGGTTCGCGCCATTCAAAGCCGGCGGCTTTGAAAATTTCGTGCAGCCCTTCGCGCTCTGCCTGTTCCTTGACCAGGCCGGAGCCAGGCACGACCATTGCCAGGCGGATGTTGCCAGCGACCCTGCGACCCAGCGACTTGACGACTGCCGCGGCCTGACGCATGTCTTCGATGCGGCTGTTGGTGCACGAGCCGATGAACACTTTGTCGACGTAAAGGTCGGTCAGCGCCTTGCCGGGCTCCAGGCCCATGTAGTCCAGCGCCCGCTCGATGGCCGACCGCTTGCTCGCGTCTTTCTGCTTTTCAGGGTCGGGCACGCGCTCGCTGACGCCCAGCACCATTTCGGGTGACGTGCCCCAGGTAACTTGCGGCTCCAGACCGCTGGCGTCCAGTGTGACGGTGGCGTCAAAGTGCGCACCGGCGTCGGAATGCAGCGTCTTCCAGTAGGCCACCGCCTGGTCCCACTCGACGGCGGCCGCGGCGTCGCTGGACGCGTTGGCGCCAGGGGCCAGCGGGCGGCCCTTGACGTACTGAATGGTCTTTTCGTCGACGCCGACCAAGCCGGCGCGGGCGCCGGCTTCGATCGCCATATTGCAGACGGTCATGCGCCCTTCCATGCTCAAAGCGCGGATCGCCTCACCGGCAAACTCGATGGTGTAGCCGGTGCCACCGGCCGTGCCAATTTTGCCGATGACGGCCAGAACGATGTCCTTGGCGGTGCAGCCGCGCGCCAACACACCATCGACCTTGACGAGCATGTTCTTGGCCTTCTTGGCCAGCAGCGTTTGCGTGGCCATGACGTGTTCGACCTCGCTGGTGCCGATGCCATGCGCCAGCGCGCCAAAGGCGCCGTGCGTTGACGTGTGCGAGTCGCCACAGACGACGGTCATGCCAGGCAGCGTGGCGCCGCTCTCCGGCCCGATGACGTGGACTATGCCTTGGCGCTTGGACAGGAACGGGAAATAAGCCCCCGACCCGCTGGCCTTGAGGTTGGCGTCCAGCGTCAGCACCTGCTCTTTGCTGGTCGGGTCGGTGATGCCGTCGTAGCCGCGCTCCCAGCCGGTGGTCGGCGTGTTGTGGTCGGCGGTGGCCACCACTGAGCTGACGCGCCAGAGCCGACGCCCGGCTTGGCGCAGGCCTTCGAATGCCTGCGGACTGGTGACTTCGTGCACCAGGTGGCGGTCGATGTAGAGCAGGGCGGTACCGTCGTCTTCGGTATGGACGACGTGCTCATCCCAAAGCTTGTCGTACAGCGTGCGTGCGGTGTTCAATGAAGTCATGCGAACGGCTCAATGGAAAAGTTGTCGACGATTTTAAGGGCTGGGACTTCTGTGTTGGTCTTTGCACGACCGCTGGCGCAGCGATTCTTCGCCACACCGGCCGCCGCAATGGCGGCAAAAAAAAGGCCCGCCGGTGTCGCCACCGGGCAGGCCTGATGGATCAGACTGAACTTAACGCTGTCCGATCGGTTTGACGGCACGGGTGACCGAGCCGGCGAACAATTGCCGTGGCCGGCCGATTTTGTACTCGGGGTCGCTGATCATCTCGTTGAGCTGGGCGATCCAGCCGACCGTGCGTGCCAGCGTGAACACGCCGGTGAACAGGTTGACCGGGATGCCGATGGCGCGTTGCACGATGCCAGAGTAAAAGTCGACGTTGGGGTAGAGCTTGCGCGACACGAAGTATTCGTCTTCGAGGGCGATCTTTTCCACTTCTTTGGCGAGCTTGAACAGCGGGTCGTTGCCCAGACCGAGTTCAGCGAGCACCTCATTGCAGGTTTCCTGCATGAGCTTGGCGCGCGGGTCGTAGTTTTTGTACACACGGTGGCCAAAACCCATCAGCTTGACGCCAGAGTTTTTGTCCTTGACCTGTTCCATGAACTGGCCGACTTTGGCGACACCGCCTTGACGCTGGATGTCCTCGAGCATGTTCAGACACGCTTCGTTGGCTCCACCGTGCGCCGGGCCCCACAGGCAAGCAACGCCCGCGGCGATGGCTGCAAACGGGTTGGTGCCCGACGAGCCGCACAGACGCACGGTAGATGTCGAGGCGTTTTGCTCGTGGTCGGCGTGCAGGATGAAGATGCGGTCGAGGGCGCGCTCCAGCACCGGGTTGACCTTAAAGTCTTCGCAGGGGGTGCCGAACATCATGCGCAGGAAGTTGCCGGCATAGCTGAGATCGTTTTGCGGGTACATGTACGGTTGACCCATGCCGTACTTGTAGGCCATCGCCACCAGCGTCGGCATCTTGGCGATCAGGCGAATCGCCGCGATCTTGCGGTGCTCCGGATTGTGGATGTCGGTGCTGTCGTGGTAGAACGCCGACAAGGCACCGACCAAGCCGGTCAACACCGCCATCGGGTGGGCGTCGCGCCGGAAACCGCGCAGGAAGAACTGCATTTGCTCATGCACCATCGTGTGGTTGATGATGAGCTTGTGGAAAGCGTCGCGCTCGCCTTGTTTGGGCAATTCGCCATTGAGCAGCAAATAGCACGTGTCCAGGTAATCGCACTGGGTGGCCAACTGCTCGATCGGATAACCGCGGTACAGCAGTTCGCCTTTGTCGCCGTCGATGTAGGTAATGGCCGATTGACAAGACGCCGTCGACAGAAAGCCCGGGTCGTACGTAAACATGCCGGTTTGGCCGTAGAGCTTACGGATGTCAATGACGTCCGGGCCGACGTTACCGTGATAGACCGGCAGTTCAACGCTGGGGCTGCCATTGCTGAACGACAGGGTGGCTTTATTTTCAGCTAGTTTCATTTTGACCTTTCGTGGTTGCTCTTAACATACTCAAAACTTCAGAAACATCATCGCGCTCCAGTTCCGGATTGACTTGTGCGAGCGACTTGCGTCCCAAGTGCAGATCAAGCAGATCGGAGTCGGCGAGTTCCATTAGAGCGCTCAGACCTTGCGCATGCTTGACAGTCAAGGTCGACGAATACCGTTTAAAGAACCGATCAATAAAAATATCGTTCTCGAGCAGCCCCCGGCGGCTGCGCCACCGGAGCTTGCTGAGCGCTCGCTCATCAATGAATGCGTTTGCCTCCTCGGGCGCTGCGGTCGACATCGCGGCTTAAATGGCGCGACGCACCATCAGTTCCTTGATCTTGCCGATGGCCCGCGTCGGGTTCAGGCCCTTGGGGCAAACGTCGACACAATTCATGATGGTGGTGCAGCGGAACAGACGATACGGGTCTTCCAGGTTGTCGAGCCGCGCGCTGGTGGCCTGGTCGCGGCTGTCGGCGATAAACCGGTAAGCCTGAAGCAGACCGGCGGGGCCGACAAACTTGTCAGGGTTCCACCAGAACACGGGGCAGCTGGTGGAGCAACTGGCGCACAAAATGCATTCGTACAGGCCGTTGAGTTCTTCGCGCTCCTCGGGGCTTTGCAGGCGTTCTTTTTCAGGCGGGCGTGTGTCGTTGATCAGGTACGGTGTGATCGAGTGGTATTGCTGAAAGAACAGCGTCATGTCGACGATCAGGTCACGCACCACAGGCAAGCCGGGCAGCGGCTTGAGCGTGATTGTGTCCGGCAGTGTCAACAAATTGACCAGGCAGGCCAGACCATTTTTGCCATTGATGTTCATCGCGTCAGAGCCACAAATGCCTTCGCGGCAGGAACGACGGTAGGACAGCGTCGGGTCCAATTTTTTGAGTTTGGTCAATGCGTCAAGCAACATGCGGTCGCCGCCATCAAGCTCGATTTCGAGCGTCTGCATGTACGGCTTGGTATCGGTATCCGGGTTGTAGCGGTAAATATTGAATGTGCGTTTGGCCATGATTTACTTCCTTAGTGGCGGGCAGCAGCTGGCGTCTGCCGGCGAGTTATCACAATACGGTTGCGGGCGAACAGGGTTGGCTCGTTGGACTATCAGAAGGTCCGAACCTTCGGCGCAATAGTCTGCGCGGTCAGGGGTTTCATGGTTACCGGCTTGTAGCTCAGCGAGTTGCTGGCTTTGTCCCACAAGGTGTGTTTGAGCCAATTGACGTCGTCGCGGCCCAGCGGGCATTGCGCATCATCGGCCGGGCGGTCGTAATCGCGCACGCTGTGGGCACCGCGGCACTCGTGCCGAGCCGCCGCAGACACCATGGTGGCCTGGGCCACCTCGATCATGTTGTCGACCTCGAGGGCTTCAATACGCTCGGTGTTGAATACTTGCGACTTGTCGGTGAGCTTGATGTTTTCGACCCGGCTGCGCAACGCAGCAATCTTGGTCACACCCTCGTCCATACCGACTTGCGTGCGGAACACGCTGGCGTGCTTTTGCATGGTGGCGCGGATGTCGTTGGCGACGTCCTGCGCGTACTCGCCATTGCTGGCGTTGTTCAAGCGGTTCAGGCGCTCCAGCGAGATGTCAGCACCGTTGGCCGGGATCGGCTTGTGTTCCTTGTTTTTCTGATTGAACTCGATGATGTGCAGACCGGCAGCGCGGCCGAACACGACGATGTCGAGCAGCGAGTTGCAACCGAGTCGATTGGCGCCGTGCACGCTGACGCAAGAGCATTCGCCCACCGCGTACAAGCCGTTGACCACTTCCTGGGCACCGTTCTTCGGAACGACCACTTGGCCACTGATGCTACTGGGAATGCCACCCATCTGGTAGTGGTTGGTCGGAATCACCGGGATCGGCTCTTTAGTGATGTCAACGTTGGCAAAGTTGTGGCCGATCTCGAACACCGAGGGCAGACGCTTCATGATCGTTTCAACGCCCAAGTGCGTCATGTCGAGGTTGATGTAGTCCTTGTTGGGACCGCAGCCACGACCTTCCTTGATTTCCTGATCCATGCAGCGCGAGACAAAGTCACGCGTGGCCAGATCCTTGTAGCCTGGCGCGTAGCGCTCCATGAAGCGCTCGCCGTTGCTGTTGCGCAGGATGGCGCCTTCGCCACGGCAGCCTTCGGTTAGCAAGACGCCAGCGCCGTGCACGCCGGTCGGGTGAAACTGCCAGAACTCCATGTCTTGCAGCGGAATGCCGGCGCGTGCCGTCATGCCCAGGCCGTCACCAGTGTTGATGAAGGCGTTGGTCGACGCGGCAAAAATGCGGCCCGCACCACCGGTGGCCAACATCACGCTCTTGGCCTGCAGGATGTGCACTTCGCCGGTTTCCATTTCGAGCGCTGTGACGCCCACCACGTCGCCGTCGGCGTCACGGATCAGGTCCAGCGCCATCCATTCAACAAAGAAATTGGTGCGTGACTTGACGTTTTGCTGATACAGCGTGTGCAACATGGCGTGGCCGGTACGGTCGGCCGACGCACAAGCGCGCTGCACAAGCTTTTCGCCGTGGTTGCTGGTATGGCCGCCAAAGGGGCGTTGGTAGATGGTGCCATCGGGGTTGCGATCGAAGGGCATGCCCCAGTGTTCCAGTTCATAGACCACCTTGGGCGCTTCGCGCACCATGAATTCGACGGCGTCCTGGTCGCTGAGCCAGTCCCCCCCTTTGATGGTGTCGTAGAAATGGTTGTCCCAGTTGTCCTCGTTCATGTTGGACAACGACGCTGCGATACCGCCTTGGGCAGCAACGGTGTGCGAGCGGGTTGGGAACACTTTGGTCAGCACTGCTACGTTGAGGCCAGCGTTGGCCAGTTGCAGCGAGGCGCTCATGCCGGAGCCGCCGGCGCCGACGATAACGACGTCAAATTTGCGTGTGGTGAGTTTGGTTGTTGCTGTCATGATAGTTTCAGATTAATTCTGTTTTCTGGATGGCGCGATCAGGCGATGACGACCGAGTCTTGCACCAGCGGGGCGCCGGAAGACGATCTCAAAGACGCCAAAGAACCTGGATTGCCCAGCCGGCGCAGCCAGTAAGCCAGAGAATGGCGAACACGTGAAAGACGAAGCGCACCGCATAAGGCTTGACGTAATCCATGAAGACGTTGCGCATGCCAACCCAGACGTGGACGAGCAGGGAGACGATGACGATGAACGTCAGTGTCTTCATGAATTGGCCAGCAAAAATGCCGGACCACAGTTCGTAGCTGATTGGGCCTTTGCTGAAAATAACTTGCGCCAGCAAAACCAACGTGAACAAGGCCATCGTGACGGCGGTGACGCGTTGCGACAACCAGTCGCGCATACCGTAATGGGCACCGACGACGGTGCGGTGGGATCCGTAATTGACAGACATGAAAAACTCCTGGATTAATAGAGGCCGAAAAGCTTGGCGCCGAGCACAACGGTCAAGGTAAGCACCAGAACCATCACAACCGCGCCGGTTTGTTTGCCAAATTCTTTGCTGACTTGCGCGTGATGCGTATCCATCCACAGGTGACGCATGCCGGCAATGAAGTGGTGCAAGTAGGCCCAGATCAAGCCGAGTGCCACCAGTTTCCAGATGAAACCGGGCAGGCCCAACATGCCGACGTCAAACGCCGCTGTGAACCGGGCAAAGGAAATTTCGGAGGAGATCGATGTGTCGAACATCCAGATGACGAAGGGCATCAGGAAGAACATGATGGCGCCGCTGACGCGGTGCATGCCCGACACCAACGATGCCAATGGCCAGCGAAGGGTTCGCAGGTTGGCAAACTCGATGTTGCGGAATTCTGGGCGGGATTTGCTGGGGCTGGGTGCTGTATCAGACATAAGTTGCTTTCCATGTTTTAGGTAACTGCTTTGTAACTCGTCAACGACAAGTTACCCCGGAAATTTTATTGCAGAGCGGCATCATACGCCGCGATGTTCGCGGTGAATCGGTGCGCAAAGAGAGCGCTGGCGCCATTGCGAAGTTTATTGATCTTGGACAAGTTTTTCCTGACGTGAGATTGACAGTGCATCGCTCAACTCATGTCGTTGCGGTAGTGATGCGTGTCGGTGCGGTAGTAGCCACGACGCAGTTCCATGGGTTCGTCCTGGTAGGTGTAGGCCACGCGTTCGACACTGAGCAACGGCGTTCCTGAAGCGACATCCAACAGACTCGCGTGCGTAGGGGATGCGGCCACCGCCCGAATCTTTTCTTCGGCGCGAACCATGCGCACGTTGAATTCGGTTTCAAACAGTGCATACATGGGTCCTTTGTAGGTTGCCAACCGGTCGGCGGTCAGGCCTTTGAACGGCAACGCCGGCAACCAGATGTCTTCCAGAATGACTGGTGCGCCGCCAAAACTCAGGACGCGGCGGACCTGTAAAACCTGATCGCCCGAGCGCAGCGCCAAGGCGCGTATCACGTCTGCGTTGGCGCGTGTTTTTCGGCATTCGATGATGGTGCGTTGCGCCGGCCCTTCGCTACCGCGCGAGCCGGTGTCGGGCACCAGCTTCAGGAAGCGGAACTGCACTTGCTGTTCGGCATGTGTGGCAACAAATGTCCCTTTACCCTGACGGCGAAGCAACAGGTTCTCGGCGGCGAGTTCGTCAATGGCTTTTCGTACGGTGCCCTGGCTGACGCGGTAACGCGCCGCCAGATCCATTTCGCTGGGGATAGCCTCGCCGGGCTTCCATTCACCAGAGCGCAAACTGTTCAGAATCAGTCCTTTGATTTGCTGATACAGCGGGCTGAATGCCGGGGCACCGGTCGCTTGGCTGATGCCGCCGATGTCGCTGAGCACCGGCTTGGGCTCGACTCGGATTGCGGATGAAGTTGCCATGTCAAGGGTCTCTTCGGGTCGTGTTTGTGAGGCTTATCATATCTTATATAAGATATAAGACAAATTGACCTGTCGGCGCTTTCGGCGCTACACTCGAGCGGCTCGGCGCGGACCGTTTTGCAACTCCCGCTAGGCTTGGACCGAATCGTCATTCACAACTTTCTGGAGTTTTACTATGAGCAAGAAGCCCGTCCGTGTAGCAGTTACCGGTGCCGCAGGTCAAATTGGTTATGCCATTTTGTTTCGTATCGCTTCAGGCGAAATGTTGGGCAAAGATCAACCGGTGATTCTGAGTCTCCTGGAAGTCCCGGTAGAGAAAGCGCAACAAGCGCTGCAAGGCGTCATGATGGAACTGCAAGATTGCGCGTTTCCGCTGCTCGTCGGCATGGAAGCGCACAGCGACCCGATGACCGCGTTCAAAGATGTTGATTACGCGCTGCTGATCGGCTCGCGTCCGCGTGGCCCGGGCATGGAACGTGCCGAATTGCTCGCCGTGAACGGTGAAATTTTTACCAAGCAGGGCAAGGCGCTCAACGCCGTGGCCAGTCGCAACGTCAAAGTGCTGGTGGTCGGCAACCCGGCCAACACCAACGCCTATATCGCCATGAAGAGCGCGCCGGACCTGCCGCGCAAGAACTTCACCGCCATGCTGCGCCTCGATCACAACCGCGCCTTGAGCCAGTTGGCTGCCAAAACCGGCAAGGCGGTGGCGTCGATCGAAAAAATGGCTGTTTGGGGCAATCACTCGCCGAGCATGTATGCCGACTACCGCTTTGCCACGATCGACGGTGCCAGCGTCAAGGACATGATCAACGACCACGACTGGAACGCCAACACCTTCTTGCCGACCGTCGGCAAGCGTGGCGCGGCCATCATCGCGGCGCGCGGTGTCTCGTCTGCCGCTTCGGCGGCCAACGCGGCGATCGACCACATGCACGACTGGGCCTTGGGTAGCAACGGCAAGTGGGTCACCATGGGTATTCCTTCCAACGGTGAATACGGCATTCCCAAAGACACTATGTTTGGTTTCCCCGTGACGTGCGCCAACGGCGAATACAAGATCGTTGAAGGGCTGGCCATCGATGAGTTCAGCCAGGACCGCATCAACAAGACTCTCAAGGAATTGCAGGAAGAGCAAGCCGGCGTTGCCCACTTGCTGTAAGTGCCGGGAAGCAGCGTCCAGATGGTGACTCATCCCCGCCAGGTTTTGCTGGGCGCTGCGGTTGCCCCCTGTTTGCCTGTGTGTGACCACTATTGCGGCGTCGAAGCGCGCATGGTCAAAAGTCTGGCGCTGCAGGCGCAGTTGATACAAGAGTTTGGCGCCTGCGTCTTCGACGTCACACTGGATTGCGAAGACGGGGCGCCAGTGGGAGCCGAGCAGCGCCATGCGGAGCTGGTCGCGGCGCTGGTCAGCGACGTCTTTGCCGCTGATCGCGCCGTGCGCGGCCAGCCGCGTCGGCGCGTGGCGGTGCGTGTGCACCCGGTGGGGCACGCCGCTTTTTCGCACGATGTCGTGACGATTCTGCGGCGCGCTGGGGCGCATTTGAGCCATGTCATGCTGCCAAAAATTGAAACGGTCACAGACATTGATCGCGCGGTGCACGAAATCGACGCGGCGCTAGCGCCGTCGACTCGTCCTGAGCCGCTGCCTGTTCACGTGTTGGTCGAATCGCCGCTGGCGCTGCAGAACATCGCCGCCGTTGCGGCGCATCCGCGCGTGCAGTCAATCAGCTTTGGTTTGATGGATTTTGTCTCGGCGCACGGTGGCGCCATACCGGCCGCGGCGATGCGCGTGACGACAGCCGACGGGGATGACAACCTTGACCAGTTTCACCACCCGTTGGTGTTGCGCGCCAAAACAGCAATTTCCAGCACCTGCCACGCCTTTGGCAAGACGCCGGCGCACTGCGTGGTTACCGAGTTCAAAGACGCGTCGGCCGTTTATTCGGCGGCGCGCCGTGCCTGCCGGCGACTCGGTTTCACCCGGATGTGGAGCATCCATCCCGAGCAAATTCGGCCAATTCTGGAGGCCTTTGCGCCTGATGCCCAAGAGGTCGACTTGGCCAGTCGGGTGGTTTGTGCCGCACAGACGGCAGGGTGGGCGCCGATTTCGGTCGACGGCCAGTTGCACGACCGGGCGAGTTACCGCTACTACTGGCAGGTGCTGGAGAAAGCCCAGCAAACCGGCCGTCTTGCCGCGAGCAACCCGGCCAAACGCTTTTTTGCGACCTGAGGCCGCGTTGGCCTGGTCAGTGACAGTTGATTTGCCAGTCTGTAATCCAACGATAAAGTTTTTCGCTTCTAATTCGCTTCACGCCTCATTTTTTGACAATTAAAGGAGTTTCAGTATGTTGACTGCCTATCGTGCCCACGTTGCCGAGCGCGCCGCGCTTGGGATCCCCGCTTTGCCGTTGACGGCACAACAGACTGCAGCGCTAATCGAGTTGCTGAAAAATCCATCGGCTGGTGAAGCGCAGTTTTTGCTGGAGCTGATCACGCATCGCGTACCCGCCGGTGTCGATGACGCAGCCAAGGTCAAAGCCAGCTATTTGGCGGCACTGGCGCACGGCACCGAGAAATGTGCCCTCATCAGCCGTGAAAAAGCCACTGAACTGCTCGGTACCATGCTTGGTGGTTACAACCTGACGCCACTGATCGAATTGCTCGACGACGCTGTCGTGGCGCCCATCGCCGCCGCTGGCTTGAAAAATACCTTGTTGATGTTCGACCAGTTTCATGACGTCAAGGAAAAGGCCGACAAAGGCAACGCCTTCGCCCGCGCCGTGCTGCAAAGCTGGGCTGATGGCGAATGGTTCACCAGTCGCCCGCAAGTGCCACAAAGCATCACCTTGACCGTCTTCAAGGTGACCGGCGAAACCAACACCGACGACTTGTCACCGGCGCCCGACGCCTGGAGCCGCCCGGACATCCCGTTGCACGCGCTGGCCATGCTGAAGAACGCGCGCGATGGCATCACGCCGGAAGAAGACGGCAAACGCGGTCCGGTCAAATTCATTGAAGACTTGCGTGCCCGCGGCAACCTGGTTGCCTACGTGGGTGACGTGGTCGGTACCGGCTCCAGCCGCAAGTCGGCAACGAATAGTGTGCTGTGGTTCACCGGTGAAGACATTCCGTTTGTGCCGAACAAGCGTTTCGGAGGTGTTTGTCTGGGCAGCAAGATTGCGCCCATTTTTTACAACACCATGGAAGACGCCGGGGCCTTGCCGATTGAACTCGACGTCAGCAAGATGGCCATGGGGGACACCATTGAACTGCGCCCCTACGAGGGCAAAGCGCTGAAAGATGGTCAGGTGGTCGCCGAGTTCAAGCTCAAGAGTGACGTACTGCTCGATGAAGTGCGCGCCGGTGGCCGTATTCCCTTGATCATTGGCCGCGGGTTGACCGCCAAGGCGCGTGAAGCGCTGGGCTTGCCGGTGTCGACGCTGTTTCGCTTGCCGCAAAACCCAAAGGGTCACGGCAAGGGCTTCACGTTGGCGCAAAAAATCGTCGGGCGTGCCTGCGGTCTGCCGCAAGGTCAGGGCGTTTTGCCGGGGACCTATTGCGAACCGAAGATGACCAGCGTCGGCTCGCAGGACACCACCGGCCCGATGACGCGCGACGAGCTGAAGGATCTGGCGTGCCTGGGTTTCAGTGCCGACCTGGTGATGCAGTCGTTCTGCCATACGGCGGCGTATCCGAAGCCGATCGACGTGAAGATGCACCACGAATTGCCCGAGTTCATCAGCAACCGCGGCGGTATTGCCTTGCGCCCGGGCGACGGCATCATTCACAGCTGGCTCAACCGCATGCTGCTGCCCGATACCGTTGGTACCGGCGGCGACAGCCATACGCGCTTTCCTATCGGTATCAGCTTCCCGGCGGGCTCCGGTCTGGTAGCCTTTGGCGCCGCCACCGGTGTCATGCCGCTGGATATGCCCGAGAGCGTCTTGGTGCGCTTCAAGGGCAAGATGCAGCCGGGCATTACCCTGCGCGACCTGGTCAACGCGATTCCGCTATACGCCATCAAGTCGGGTGAACTGACCGTGGCCAAGCAGGGCAAGAAGAACGTGTTTTCCGGCCGCATTGTTGAAATCGAAGGCCTGCCCGACCTGAAAGTCGAACAAGCCTTTGAACTCAGCGATGCCTCGGCCGAACGCAGTGCGGCTGGATGCACCGTGCACTTGAACAAAGAACCGATCATCGAGTACCTCAACAGCAACATCGTGATGTTGCAGTGGATGATCGCCAACGGCTACCAAGACGCGCGCACCATCAATCGGCGCATCAAGGCGATGCAAGCGTGGCTGGCCGACCCGAAGCTGCTCAAGGCCGACGCCGATGCCGAGTACGCCAGCGTCATTGAAATCGACCTGGCAGACATTCATGAGCCGATCGTCGCTTGCCCGAATGACCCGGACGACGTCAAGACGCTGTCCGACGTGGCCGGCGCAAAGATTGACGAGGTCTTCATCGGTTCGTGCATGACCAACATCGGCCACTTCCGTGCCGCCTCCAAACTGCTCGAAAGCAAGCGCGACATTCCGGTCAAGCTCTGGATGGCGCCACCGACCAAGATGGACGCCAAGCAACTTAGCGAAGAGGGGCATTACAACGTGCTCGGCTCCGCCGGGGCGCGCATGGAAATGCCCGGTTGCAGCTTGTGCATGGGTAACCAGGCCCAGGTCAAAGAAGGCGCCACGGTGTTCTCCACCTCGACGCGTAACTTCCCCAACCGTCTGGGCAAAAACAGTTTTGTCTACCTGGGCAGCGCCGAGCTGGCCGCCATTTGCGCCAAGTTGGGTCGTATTCCGAGCAAAGCCGAATACATGGCCGACATGGGCGTGCTGACGGCGGTGAGCAGTAAAATTTACAAGTACCTCAACTTTGACCAGGTCAAGGACTACACCGACGCCGCCGAGTCGGTCAAGTCCAAGGCGATGGCTTGAGTGGCCCAAAGGTTTGATTTAAGCCAAATTTCCTCCTGAAAAAGAGCCCCGCAGTGTGCGCTGCGGGGCTCTTTTTGTCTGGCGCCGGCCATGGCAAGGCTAAACTCCGCGCATCTACTGCCTGGTTCTTCAGGCGACTTTCCCCCTCCAGGAGTTCTTCGTGTTTTTTGGCAAATTGCTTCCGCGCGACACCAATTTCTTTACGCTATTCAATCAGCACGCCGACCATATCGTCGCCGCCGCGCAGGCGTTTTCGGGCCTGGTGGCCAATTACAACGACCCCAAAGAACGCGAAAAGTACCACACCAAGGTGAATCAATCCGAGGGCGCGGCCGATCGGGTCACGCACGAAGTCAACAAGGCGTTGCACAAGACCTTCATCACGCCGATCGACCGCGAGCAGATTCACAGCCTGATCGATACGATGGACGACGTGGCCGACCTGATTCAGGACTCGGCGGAAACCATGGCCCTTTATGACGTGCGCGTCATGACCGAAGAAATCTCGCGTCTGACCGATCTGGCGGTAAAGTGTTGCGAGCGCGTGCGTGACGCCGTGCAGCTGCTGAGCAAGGTGGCTGAGGCGTCGACCGCTGAAGCGGCGCTGAAAACCTGTGACGAAATCGACAAGCTCGAGAGCGACGCCGACCGCGTCATGCGCAGCGCCATGAGCAAACTGTTCCGCGAAGAGCCCGACGTGCGCGAAGTCATCAAACTGAAGGCCATCTACGAGCTGCTCGAGACCATCACCGACAAGTGCGAGGACGTGGCCAACCTGATCGAGGGCGTCATCCTCGAAAACTCCTGAGCCTCGCGGACCGTTCGCTATGCAAACCGTACAGGCTGCTTTCTGGATCGTCTCGGTGTTGGTGCTTCTGGCGATCGTTTTCGATTTCATGAACGGATTTCATGACGCCGCCAATTCGATTGCCACGGTGGTTTCCACTGGCGTGCTCAAGCCTGGGCAGGCGGTGGTCTTTGCGGCCTTTTTCAACGTCGTCGCCATTTTCATTTTTCATCTGAGTGTGGCGACCACGGTCGGCAAAGGCATCGTGCTGTCGGGCGTTGTCGATACCCACGTCGTCTTTGGCGCCTTGGTTGGCGCAATCACCTGGAACTTCATTACCTGGTACTACGGCATTCCCAGCAGTTCGTCGCATGCGCTCATTGGCGGCATCGCCGGCGCGGCCACCGCCAAGGCGGGGGTGGCGTCGCTGCTGATGGCCGGGATCATGAAAACGGTGATCTTCATTTTTGTATCGCCGCTTCTCGGCATGGTGTTGGGGTCGCTGATGATGGTGTTGGTGTCCTGGCTGTTCAAGGGTGTGCGACCACAGCGGCTGGACAATTGGTTCCGCCGCTTGCAACTGGCCTCCGCCGGCGCCTACAGCCTCGGGCACGGCGGCAATGATGCGCAAAAGACCATCGGTATCATCTGGATGCTGCTGATTGCCACGGGTTACGCCAACGGCACCGACGGCATGCCGCCGACCTGGGTCATCGTCGTCTGCTATTCAGCCATCGGCATCGGCACCATGCTCGGCGGCTGGCGCATTGTCAAGACCATGGGGCAACGCATCACCAAACTCAAACCGATGGGCGGCTTTTGCGCCGAGACCGGTGGCGCCTTGACCTTGTTCATGGCCACGGCGCTGGGCATTCCGGTGTCGACGACGCACACCATCACCGGCGCCATCGTTGGCGTCGGCTCGACTCGGCGCGCCAGCGGCGTGCGTTGGGGTGTCGCCGGCAACATTGTCTGGGCCTGGATTCTGACGATCCCGGCCAGTGCCTTCGTTGCAGGCGTGGCCTATTGGCTGAGCTTGTTGCTGTTCAACTGATCGGCGCGTGGCGATGGTCAAGAAGTTTGATCCGGCGATCCTGTGTGACGCCCATCGCGTGGTCGTCAAGGTCGGCTCCAGTCTGGTCACCAACGAGGGCCGCGGGCTGGACGAGGCGGCCATCGGCGAGTGGTGCCGGCAGTTATCGGTGCTGGTGCGTCAGGGCCGCGAGGTCATTATGGTTTCCAGTGGCGCCGTTGCTGAAGGCATGAAGCGTCTGGGTTGGCGCGCACGCCCAAAAGAAATCCACGAGTTGCAAGCCGCAGCGGCGGTCGGCCAGATGGGCCTGGCGCAGATGTATGAAACCAAGTTGCGCGAGAACGGCCTGGGCAGCGCGCAGGTGTTGCTCACCCACGCCGACCTGGCCGACCGCGAGCGCTACCTCAACGCCCGCGCGACCTTGCTGACGCTGCTGCAGCTGGGCGTGCTGCCGGTGATCAACGAAAACGACACGGTGGTCAACGACGAGATCAAGTTTGGCGACAACGACACGCTGGGCGCTTTGGTGGCCAATCTGGTCGAGGCCGACGCCTTGGTGATCCTCACCGATCAAAAAGGTCTGTACAGCGCGGACCCGCGCAAAGACCCGGCGGCACAGTTTGTCCGCGTCGCCCGTGCGGGTGACGCAGCGCTGGAGGCGATGGCCGGCGGCGTCGGCTCCAGTGTGGGGCGTGGCGGCATGATTACCAAGATTCTGGCGGCCAAGCGCGCCGCTGGCTCCGGCGCGTCGACGGTCATTGCCTGGGGGCGCGAGCCAGACGCGTTGCTGCGTCTGTGCCAGGGCGAGGCGATCGGCACGCTGTTGATCGCGCCGACGCAGAAAACGCAGGCGCGCAAGCAATGGATCGCCGACCACTTACAGCTCAAGGGGGCGGTAACGGTTGACGACGGCGCGGTGGCCAAGGTACGGGACGGCGGCTCCAGCCTGCTGCCCGTGGGTATGACCGGGGTGGAAGGCGATTTTTCACGGGGCGACGTCATCGCCATTCGCTCGGCTGACGGTGCCGAGATTGCACGCGGGCTGGCCAATTACGCCAGCGCCGAGGCGCGCCTGTTGTGCCGCAGGGCGTCGAGTCAAATCGACAAATTGCTGGGTTATGCGGCCGAACCCGAGATGGTCCATCGCGACAACCTGGTGGTGCGGCGCTGAACCTGCGAAAAAGCAGGCAGCTGCTTTTTCTGGTCTGGGTTGTCTGTGTTTATTTTTTCAGTTTGCTCACGACGTCGGCGACCGAGCTCGCTGCCGTGCTGCCGTCGCACGCGCCTTGCCGGGCAAAGGCCAGTGCGTGCCGTGACGGCTGGTTGTCGTTGAGCGCGCGCCAGGGCGCCTGCGACACGACGCGCCACGTACCGTCGCTTTGCGTGCGGGCGTATTGCTTGACTTCACCCCGGGCGCACAGGATGCCTTCGTAGAAAGCGGTGACCGATCCGTTGACGGCGTGCGCTACGACCACGTAACGGACGATGCCGTCGGGCGTGATGCGGATCGTCGTCGGGTCAACGCCGAAGGCCAGCGTCACATAGCGGGGCATGTCCAGCGGCAACAACGCGGCGGCGTTGAAGGCCGGCGGCGCCGGGGCGTCGGATTCTTGCCAGTCGGGGTTGTCGAGCGGACTCTGCGCGTGCGCGCCGACGGCGCTCAAGCAGGTAGCCAACCCGATGGCAGCGATTCGGGCGAACGCGGCAAAACACTTATTGGCCATGGTCGTCACCGGTCGAGTTGCCGGGCTCATAGGTTGCTCCCGGCGGCAACTCGAAGGTGGCGTCGGGCATATCGGTGCGGTGCATTTCGGGCAACGACGGACGGATGCTCTGGCGCAGAAATCGGTTGCGCTGATCGTTGCGCGGCACAAAGCGTGACAGCTCGGTCAACGCCGACACGTAGACGTCGCGCTTGAACTCGACCACAGCGTCCAGTGGCACCCAGTAATCGTTCCAGCGCCAGGCGTCAAACTCCGGGTGGTTGGTGGCGCGCAGGTTCACGTTCCAGTCGTGACCGACGAGCTGCAGCAAAAACCAGATCTGCTTCTGGCCTTTGTAGAAACCGCGTGAATCGCGGCGGATGAATCGATCTGGCACCTCATAGCGCAACCAGTCACGGGTGCGGGCCACAATGCGAATATGCTCGCGCAGCAGCCCGATTTCTTCATGCAGCTCGCGGATCATGGCCTGCTCCGGGGTCTCCCCCCGATCGATGCCACCCTGCGGAAACTGCCAGGAATGCGTACGGATCCGCTTTCCCCAAAACACCTGATTTTTCTGGTTGAGCAGGACGATGCCGACGTTGGGCCTAAAGCCGTCCCGGTCGAGCATAATCAAACCCCAATTTTTAAATTGCTCCCATTATGCACAGCGTTGACGCTGCAGCAAGGGCAACAACCCCATCAATCCCCCGAATTCTGTTCATGAAAGCCTCGCAGTTTTTTATTTCCACTCTCAAAGAAGCGCCAGCCGACGCCGAAGTCGTCAGTCACAAGCTGATGATGCGCGCCGGCCTGATCAAGAAGCTCGGTGCCGGCATCTACACTTTGATGCCGATGGGCCTGCGCGTCGTCAAGAAGGTCGAGCAGATCGTGCGCGAAGAGATGAACCGCGCCGGCGCTGTGGAGCTGACCATGCCGGTGATCCAGCCCGCCGAGCTGTGGCAGGAGACGGGCCGCTTTGACAAGATGGGCCCGGAGCTGCTGCGCATCCGCGACCGGCACGGCAACGACTTTGTCGTGCAACCGACCAGCGAAGAGGTGGTGACCGACATCGCCCGCCAGGAGATTCGCAGCTACAAGCAGTTGCCGAAAAACTTTTACCAGATTCAGACCAAGTTCCGCGACGAGCGCCGGCCGCGTTTTGGCTTGATGCGCGGGCGCGAGTTCATCATGAAAGACGCCTACAGCTTTGACCGCGATCAGGCGGCGGCCAAGGCCAGCTACCAGGTGATGGCGGGTGCTTACCGACGCATTTTTGACCGTTTCGGTTTGCGTTACCGCGCCGTGGCCGCCGACAGCGGCGCCATTGGCGGCGACTTGAGCGAAGAATTCCAGGTGATCGCCGCGACCGGCGAAGATGCCATCGTTTACTGCCCGGGCAGCGACTACGCCGCCAATATGGAAAAGGCCG
>JBBIGT010000030.1:0-20678 GCA_037447395.1 Comamonadaceae bacterium
ATGATGGTGTCGGCGCGGGTGGTGAAGACGTACATCTTGCCGTCGCCAATCAACGCACCGTCCACTCCCTTGATGTCGTGGGTAAAGGCAAAGCGCACACCCTCAGACTTGCCAATCCAGTTTTCCTGCATCAGCTTGACGCGCTCGGGCCAGCCGGGCATGTTGTCGCCGGTCACGTTGGCGAGCAGCTCGTCGGCGTATTGGGTGATGGCCAGGTAGTAGCCCGGGATTTCGCGCTTTTCCACCACCGCGCCGGTGCGCCAACCCTTGCCGTCGATCACCTGTTCGTTGGCCAGCACGGTCATGTCCACCGGATCCCAGTTGACGACCTGGGTCTTGCGGTAGGCAATGCCTTTTTCCAGCATCTTCAAAAACAGCCACTGGTTCCACCGGTAGTACTCGGGCGTGCAGGTGGCGACTTCGCGGCTCCAGTCGATGGCCAGGCCCATGGCCTGCATCTGGCCCTTCATGTAGGCGATGTTCTCGAAGGTCCACTGGGCGGGGGGCACACCGTTTTTCAGCGCCGCGTTTTCTGCGGGCAGGCCAAAGGCATCCCAGCCCATGGGCATGAGCACGTTGTAGCCCTGCATGCGCAGCTGGCGCGTGAGCATGTCGTTGATGGTGTAGTTGCGCACGTGGCCCATGTGCAATTTGCCGCTGGGGTAGGGCAGCATCGAGCAGGCGTAGAACTTCTTCTTCGGTTTGCCTTGGGGGTCGGTGGCGTTTTCATTGACGCGGTATGCGTCCAGTGCGCGCCAATGGGCCTGGGCAGCGGGTTCAACGTCGAGGTGGTTGTATTTTTCTTGCATGGCGGTCAGAGGGCGTGCGTCAGAGGCGCCGCGATGGCTTGAAGGTGACGGCGATTTTAGGGTTTGGCCAGCGTGGTGGCGACGCTTGGCGCGGTTGGCGTGGCCGCCAGCGTTTCGGCAACAAAGCCAATGCGGCGCAGACCGGCCTTTTGCGCCGTGCCCATGACCTCGACGATGCGTCCGTACGGCACGGCCCGGTCGGCGCGCAACTGCACTTCAGCGTCGGCGTTGTTTTGATGGACTGCGTCGAGCCGGCGCGCCAGCTCGGCCAACGAGACGGCCTGGTCATTGAGGAAAGCTTGCCCGCTGGCGTCGACGACGACGGTGACGGCGCGCAGCGCATCGGTGCTGCGTGCGGCGTCGCTGTGCGGCAAATCGAGCTTGATCGAGCTGGCCAGTAGCGGTGCGGTGATGATGAAAATCACCACCAACACCAGCATCACGTCGACCAGGGGCGTCATGTTGATGTCGCTCATCGGTTGCGCCGGCGGGGCGCGGTCCAGGCGACCAAAGGACATCGCCGTCGCCCCGCCTCAGCGCGCCACGGCGCCGTCTTGCAGCAGCTCGCGCAGGTCGCGGGCAAAACCTTCGAGCTCGGCCTCAATGCGCGCCAAGCCGCGGCCGAGCACGTTGTACGCCAGCACGGCCGGAATCGCCACGGCCAGGCCGGCGGCGGTCATGATCAGCGACTCACCGACTGGGCCGGAGATCTTGTCGATGGTCACCTGGCCGGCGCTGGCGATGCCGATCAGCGCGTGGTAAATGCCCCAGACGGTGCCGAGCAGTCCAACAAAGGGCGCGGTGGCGCCCACGGTCGCCAACAGCACTTGTCCGTGCTGCAACTTGTGCAGTGCCTGGTGCAGCGCGCCGCGCAGCACGCGGGTCAGCTGGGTAGCGCTGCTGCCAGCGCTGGCCAGGGTTTCAGATGCTTCAATTTGTGAAGCATTAACCAGAGGTAGAACAAGGGCTTCGCGGTCAAAAAACTTGATTTTTTGGGTGGCCGCAGCAAGGTCTTTGGACTGCCAGAAAGCGGCAATACAACGCGCCACGTCGACGCCGGCACGTTTGAGCAGCCACGATTTCCAGAGGATCACCACCCAGCTGCCGACCGACATGGCCAGCAACAGCAGGGCGACGGCGCGGGTCAGCGCATCGCCTTGCCAGAACAACTGCGCCAGGTTCATTTCAGGCTGAGCACGTCGGCCATGTCAAACAGGCCACTACGTCGGCCGCGCAAAAAGCGCACGGCGCGCAGACTGCCGTCGGCGTACGACACCCGGCTGCCCGATTTGTGTGAGATCTCGATGCGCTCGCCGGTGCCGGCAAACAGCACGGTGTGGTCGCCGACAATGTCGCCGCCGCGCACGGTGGCAAAACCGATGGCGTTGGCGTCGCGCTCGCCGGTGACGCCGTGGCGCGCATAGACCGCGCAGTCTTGCAGCTTGCGACCGGTGGCCTGGGCGATCACTTCACCCATCTTCAGCGCGGTGCCCGACGGCGCGTCGACCTTGTGGCGGTGGTGCGCCTCGATGATTTCAATGTCGTACCCGCTGGACAGCGCTTTGGCGGCCATCTCGAGCAGCTTGAGCGTGACGTTGACGCCGACGCTCATGTTGGGCGCCATGACGATGGCGATGTCTGTGGCGGCCGCGGCGATCTCGGCCTTTTGCAGGTTGGAAAAACCGGTGGTACCAATCACCATGTTGACGTGCAACTGCCGGCACACGTTCAGGTGCGCCAGCGTGCCCTCGGGACGGGTGAAGTCGATCAGCGCGTCACTGTTGATCAAGCCCTGCCGCAGATCGGGTGTGATGGCCACGCCGCTACTCAGGCCGAGAAACGCCGCCGGGTCGACGCCGACGCCCGGACTGCTGGGCAAGTCGAGTGCGCCGCCGAGCACGCAGTCGTCGGCCTTGCAAACGGCCTCGATGAGCATGCGTCCCATGCGGCCGCTGGCGCCGGCGATACAGATGCGGTGGGGCAGGGTTACGGTCATGTCGCGGGTCTACTGCGCGGCGGGCGGTTCAAGAGGGGGGTAACTGGAGGGGCGCGCGGGCAGCGCCGGTGCGACTTCAGCCGCCGCTGGCTTGGCGCTGGCTTTCAGGCTGTCGTCGGACATTTCCAGCGCCGGCACGACGCCGTTGCTGCGCCCGGAATCGAGCGAGGCAACGAATTCGGCTTCGGTGGGCAAGGCGTCTGCCTCGATGCGCGCCAACACGTCGTTCTTGAAGAAGACGCTGACGCGACGCGATTGCGCCGCCTGCCCCTGGCGCTTGAAGGTAAACACGTAGTCCCAGCGGTCGGCGTGGAAGACGCTGGTCAGCAGTGCCGTGCCCAGGATGTTCTTGACCTGGTTGCGGCTCATGCCGGGCTTGAGGGCGTCGGCCTGCTCGCGGGAGACAAAATTGCCCTGGACGATGTCCATCTTGTACGGCGTGACGATGCCAGCGAGCCGGTTGCTGGCGCGGTCCATGCTGCTGCACGCCGCCAGTGCGGCTAGCGCCAACGCCAGCGCGGTCCACGAGAGGCAACGGTCGGGAAAATCAGTCATGAGGCAGGTCGCAACGATATGATCGGCTCATTGTACCGGCAGCATTTCTGCGTGAAATGCGCGTCTTTCCCGAGGTACTCGATCCCAGGACCCAGCGCCATGACCAACATCGACGAACTCAAGAGCACCGGCCTGAAAGCGACGGTGCCGCGGCTGAAAATTCTGGAAATTTTCCAGCATGGTGGCCAGCGGCACATGACCGCCGAGGACGTTTACAAGGTGTTGATGCAGGAGCGCTCGGACGTCGGTCTGGCAACCGTTTACCGGGTGCTGGCGCAGTTTGAGCAGGCCGACATTCTGTGCCGCAGCCACTTTGAGAGTGGCCGGGCGGTGTATGAACTCAACGAAGGGCAGCACCACGACCATTTGGTGTGCCTGGATTGCGGTCGCGTTGAAGAGTTTTTTGACGCCAAGATTGAAAAACGCCAGAGTGAGGTGGCGCGCGCCAAGGGCTTTGAGATTGCCGACCATGCGCTGAGTTTGTACGCGCACTGCGCGCGCGTGCAGTGCCCGCACCGCGCAGGCGCTGACTGACGGCGCCCCCGCTCAGGTGGCTGATTCGCTCATCGCTTTGCGATGGCGTTCGACAAATTCCTTGTAGGTGTCCACCCCGCGGATCTGCAAAATGGTATTGCGTACGGCGGCTTCGACCAGCACCGAGATGTTGCGCCCGGCGACCACCTGGATGACCACCTTGCGCACCGGCACGTCGAGCACGTCCTGCGTCAGCGGTTCATAGGGGATACGTTCGTACTCGCGCTCCATCGTCTCGCGGCGCACCAGATGGACGATCAGTTGCAGGCGCTTGCGCCGGCGCACCGCCGTTTCGCCAAAGATGCAGCGGATATCGAGCAAGCCAATGCCGCGCACCTCCAGCAGGTTTTGCAGCAATTCCGGGCAGCGCCCTTCGATGGTGTTCTGGTTGATGCGGTACAGGTCAACCGCGTCGTCGGCCACCAAGCCGTTGCCACGCGAGATCAATTCCAGGCCGAGTTCGCTTTTGCCCAAACCGGATTCGCCGGTGATGAGCACACCCAGGCCGAGGATGTCCATGAACACGCCGTGCATCGAGCAGCGGTCGGCAAAATGCTTGGACAAGTAGGCGCGCAGCACGTCGATGACGTAGGCCGACGAGCCGGCCGTGGCAAACATCGGGATCTGTGCGCGCTCACACATCGCCATCAGCGCCTCGGGGGCAACCTGGCTGTCGGCCAGCACCAGCACCGGCGGCTCCAGCGTGACGATGCGGGCGATGCGCCGCGAGCAGTCTTCGGCCGTGGCGTTGGTCAGGTAGGCAACCTCGCGTTCGCCCAAAATCTGGACGCGGTAGGGGTGAATGTAGTTGAGATAACCGACCAGGTCAGCGCCCGAGCGCGCAGCACGCACGGCGACTTCGTCAAAGCGGCGCTCGGAGGCACCCAGTCCGGCGACCCACTCCCAGCGCAGGTTGGCGCGAAACGCCTCGAACAGGACGTCGGCGCTGATGACCGTGGGTTTCAAGGCAGAACCTTTGTGAGGACGCGCCGGCGCCGGGACGTCAGCCGGCTTGCACCGACTGCCATTGGCTGATGAGCGTGTGCAGATTGGCGGCGTCGCCGCAGATCAGCAATTGGTCGCGCAGCGCGGTGTCGCTGAGCATCTCGGCGATTTCCGAGAGAATTTCCAGGTGTCGCTGCGTTGCCGCCTCGGGCACCAGCAAGAAAATCATCAACGCCACGGGCTGCTCGTCGGGGGCTTCAAAGGCGATCGGCTTGGCCAACTGAAACACCGCCGCCATCGGTGACTTCAATCCTTTGATGCGCCCGTGCGGAATGGCCACTCCGTGGCCCAGACCGGTCGAGCCCAAACGCTCGCGCGAGAACAGACTGTCGGTGACCAGCGCCCGACTTAAGCCATGCAAATTCTCAAACAGCAGCCCAGCTTCCTCAAAAGCCCGCTTCTTGCTGGAGACATCCACCTGGACAAGGACGTGCTCAGCGCTGAGGATGGATGCGAGTCGGTTCATAAATTAGCTCGGGCGGCATTATGCACTGTGAAATTCGGCCATAAAAAAAGCCGCTCGCACGCGCGGGCGGCTGGTTGGCGAAGTTTAATTTACATCACACGTTTGGCGGCTTCGTGGTGGTGCGACTGCAGGCGGTCCTTGTGGCGCACGACCTGGCGGTCGAGTTTGTCGACCAGTTCGTCGACCGCAGCGTACAAGTCCTGGTGGGCACTTTCGGCAAACAGGTCAATGCCTTTGACGCGAATATTGCATTCGGCTTTTTGTCGTAGTTCCTTTTCTTTGGGGTTCTCGAGTGTCAACAGCACTTTGATGTCGACAACCTGATCAAAATGGCGCTTGATGCGATCGAGCTTGGACGTGACGTAAGTCCGCAACGACGGGGTAACTTCCAGGTGGTGGCCGCTGATCGTCAAATTCATAAAAAGCCTCCTAAAGCGCTTGGGTGAAATGGTCGCCAGCAACCGCCGGCGACCGCAACGAGAGTGTCAAAAAGATGACACCCCAACTATGCACGGCCTGCTGAGTCAACGCAATGTCTTTTCATATTGCGCTGCAATATTATCCGGATTTGACGCCGCCAGATTCGCCGGCGCAGCGCGGTGCCGATGCCATAATCGCCGGAGTTCAACCAGTTGCCATAGCCCCTTGGAAAACGATCCTCGTTGCTAGCTTTCAGCGCCGACCTTGCCTGCGGGATTGTCAGCGGTCTTGACGCTTCAGCCCACCGCAAACCACGTTCGGGAACGAGCCCATGCTCAACATCTTCACACTGGCCAACGGCCGCCTGTTCCAGGAAGAAATCGAATCGCTCGAGGAGCTGTCCCGATTCCAACCGATCTGGGTCGATCTCGAGTCACCGACGCTGGAAGAAAAGCGCTGGATCAAGCAGTATTTCGGCCTGTCAATTCCCGAAGACGCGATGGACGAAGACATCGAGGAGTCGGCGCGCTTTTACAAGGAAGACAACGGCGAGCTGCACATCCGTAGCGACTTTCTGGTCGCCGACGACGACGAACCGCATACTGTGCGGGTGGCCTTCATCCTGAATCTGGTCAACGAGCAGTTGCGCAGCAAGGGGGTGCTGTTTTCCATTCACGACGAGGACGTGCCGGTGTTTCGCCTGCTGCGCATGCGCGCGCGCCGCGCGCCCGGCCTGATTGAAGACGCCAAAGAGGTGCTGCTCAAGCTGTTCGACGCCGACGCCGAGTATTCCGCCGATACCTTGGAAGAAATCTACGACGAGCTGGAAAAAGCGAGCGCTAAAGTGCTTTCTGGTGACGTGACCGACGCCCTGGCGGGCGAAGTGCTGGCGGCCATCGCCCGCCACGAAGACATGAACGGTCGCATTCGCCGTAACGCCATGGACACGCGCCGCGCCGTCAGCTTCATGATGCGCAGCAAGATGCTCAACGCCGAGCAGTTCGAAGAGGCGCGGCAGATCCTGCGCGACGTCGATTCGCTGGACTCGCATACCGCCTTCCTGTTCGACAAGATCAACTTCCTGATGGACGCCACCGTCGGCTTCATCAACATCAATCAGAACAAGATCATCAAGATCTTTTCGGTGGCCAGCGTCGCGTTGCTGCCGCCGACGCTCATCGCCAGCCTCTACGGCATGAATTTCAAGTACATGCCCGAGCTGGACTGGCAAGCCGGCTACCCGTTTGCGCTGGTCTTGATGGTTGCCAGCGCGCTGGTGCCGATGTGGTACTTCCGCAAGCGCGGCTGGCTCAAATAGGCCGGGCGCGATGACAGTTGCCGCGGCATGAAGGTCAACGGCCAAGCGTACCGGACGATCTGGTTGCACGACGCTGACGCCGGCGTCGTGCGGGTCATTGACCAGCGCCAGTTGCCGCATGTTTTTGCTGTGCTCGACCTGCATAGCGTTGCCGACGTCTGCGCCGCCATTCGCAACATGACGGTGCGCGGCGCCGGGCTGATCGGCGCCAGCGCCGCGTTTGGCATGTACCTGGCCGCGCTGCACGCCCCTGATGCCGGCTTTGACGCGGCGCTGGCGCGCGCCGCCGACGATCTGTTGGCGACCCGACCGACGGCTGTCAATCTGGCTTGGGCGGTGGCGCAGATGCGCGCCGCCATGGCCGGCGCTGCGGCGCCGGCGCAAAAGCGTCAGGTGGCCCGGCAAGCGGCGCAGGCGCTGGCCGACGCCGACGCTGAGAGTTGTCGGCGCATCGGTGTGCACGGTCTGCCCTTGATTGCCGGCATCGCCCGTCGCAAGGGCGGCCAGCGCGTCAACATCCTGACGCATTGCAACGCCGGCTGGCTGGCTTTTGTCGACTACGGTTCGGCCACGGCGCCGATTTATGCCGCCGTGGCAGCGGGCATCGACGTGCACGTCTGGGTCGACGAGACCCGACCGCGCAATCAGGGCGCCAGCCTGACCGCCTGGGAACTGGGCCAGCACGGCGTGCCGCACACGCTGATCGCTGACAACGTTGGTGGTCACCTGTTACAGCACGGACTGGTTGATCTGGTCATCACCGGTGCCGACCGCGTCACGCGCTGCGGCGACGTTGCCAACAAGATCGGCACCTACCTGAAAGCGCTGGCGGCGTTTGACAACGGCGTGCCGATGGTCGTGGCGCTGCCGTCGTCGACCTTTGACTTCTCCCTGCGTGACGGTGTCTCCCGCATTCCGATCGAGGAGCGCGGCAGCGACGAGGTGCGCCACGTCAGTGGCAAGAATTCGCACGGTGTCGTCGAGTCGGTGCAGATTTGCCCGGACAGCACGCCGGCGCGCAACTGGGGGTTCGACGTGACGCCGGCGCGGTTGCTTACCAAGTTGCTCTGTGAGCGCGGGGTCTGCGACGCCAACGAGGCGTCGATCCTGGCGCTGTTTCCTGAGGTCAGTCGTCATGGCTGATGGCGCCGTCGACGGCGTTATCAAGTACCGCCATCGGCGCGTCGCCGGTGGGGTCGAGGTGCCGGTTGACCTGGTCGCGTTGAACGACGCGCGCACAGCCCTGTTTGACCTGGGGCTGATCGGCGTCGACGCGCAAGGCGTCGGCTACGGCAACGTCAGCGTGCGCGGCCAGGGCGACCAGTTTGTGATTTCGGCCAGCGCCACCGGCGCGGCGCGGCTGTTGCCGCTGCGGCACTATTGCCAAGTGATGGCGTTTTCGGTCGACGACAACGAAGTGACGTCGCGTGGGCTGCGCGCCGCGTCGTCCGAGTCGCTGACGCACGGCGCCATCTACGGCGCCGATGCGCGGGTACGCTGCGTCGTGCACGTGCATAGCCGGCGGCTATTTGCCGCGCTGCTGGGCGCTAACGCGTTGCACACGCCGGCCAACGTCGCCTACGGTACGCCTGCGATGGCGCGCGCGGTGACCGCGCTGGTGCGTGCGCAGCGCCACTTGCCCGTCGTCTTTGCCATGGCTGGCCACCAGGATGGCGTGGTGGCGTATGGCGTTGACGTGGCATCGGTACAAACGGCGCTGGTCGACGCATTTCACCAGAGCACGTCTTCGGAGCAAACAACATGATCAAGATCGGCATCATCGGCGGCAGTGGCCTGGACGACCCGGACATCCTCGAGCAGCAGCGCGACGTCCAAGTCGACACCCCGTGGGGCGCGCCGTCGGCCGTGCTGAAGCTGGGCTGCATCGCCGGTGTCGAGGTGGCGTTGCTGGCGCGGCACGGGCGCGCGCATACGCTCCCGCCCTCTCACGTCAACTACCGTGCCAACATCCAGGCGCTCAAGGACGCCGGATGCACGCATGTGCTGGCCACCACTGCGGTGGGCTCACTGCGCGCCGAGATCAAGCGCGGTGACTTGGTCATCATCGATCAGTTCATCGACTTCACCAAACAGCGCAAGATGAGTTTCCACGATTCGTTTGCGCCGCATCACCCCGTGCATACGCCGATGGCCGATCCGTTCGATGCGAACTTGCGCGCCGGACTGATCGCCACCTGTCAGGCACTGGGTTACGACTATCACCCGCGTGGCACGGTGGTAACAATCGAGGGGCCGCGCTTTTCGACGCGGGCCGAGTCGAACATGTTTCGCGCCTGGGGCGCCGACATCATCAACATGTCGGTGGCCACCGAGGCGGCGCTGGCCAACGAGGCCGGCCTGCCCTACGCCGCCGTGGCCATGAGCACCGACTACGATTGCTGGAAGACCGACGAGGCGCCGGTGACCTGGGACGCCATTCTGGCGGTCTTCAACGACAACGCCAAAAAAGTAACGCACTTGTTGGTCGACACCATCGGCCGCATCGCCGCCCCCGGACAACTGGCCCACGCTGAGCGTCAATGAGCGCAGGTGCCATACCGGTTCGGTGCAACGATTGCTATCGTTAGAATAGCGCGCTACAGCCGATCGACGGCTTCTAGAACAAAAAATTACTTGGCACGCAATTCACGACGCAGGATCTTGCCGACCGGCGTTTTGGGCAACTCGGTGCGGAACTCGATGACCTTGGGTTGCTTGTAGCCGGTCAGGTTTTCCTTGCAGTAGGCGCGCACCTGCTCTTCGGTGAGGTCCGGGTCCTTGCGCACGATCACCAGTTTGACCGCCTCGCCCGATTTTTCGTCCGGCACGCCCACGCAGGCGCACTCCAGGATGCCGTCCATTTGCGAGACCACGTCTTCGAGCTCGGTCGGAAAGACGTTGAAGCCGCTGACCAAAATCATGTCTTTCTTGCGGTCGACGATTTTGAAGAAGCCGCGCTCGTCCATGACGCCAATGTCGCCCGACTTGAAGTAGCCGTCGGGCGTCATGACCTTGGCCGTCTCGTCCGGGCGCTGCCAGTAGCCGGCCATCACCTGCGGGCCCTTGATGGCGATTTCACCCGATTGGCCTGGCGCGACCTCATTGCCGTCGTCGTCGAGCAGCTTCAGCCAGGTGTTCGATACCGGCACGCCGATGGTGCCGGAATATTCGGTGACGGTGATCGGGTTGGACGTGGCGATCGGCGCGGTCTCGCTCAAGCCGTAGCCCTCGCAAATGGCGCAACCGGTTTTCTCGAACCACAGCTTGGCCACGGCGCTTTGTACCGCCGTGCCGCCACCGGCGGAAACCATCAGGTTCTTCCAGTTCACCTTGCTGAAATCGGGGTGGTTGGCCAGGCCGTTGAACAGCGTGTTGACCGCCGGGAACACGTGCACTTTGTGCTTGGCCAGTTCGCCCAGCAGCGCAGGGAAGTCGCGCGGGTTGGGGATCAAGATCAGCTTGCCACCCATGCGTAGCGACTGCATCATGTTTACCGTAAAGGCGAAGATGTGGTAGAGCGGCAGCGCGCAGACGCTGTTGACCTGCTCGTCGGCCGGAATTTTCTTTAGCGCCGGCTGAAACCAAGCGTCTGACTGCAGCAGGTTGGCCACCAGGTTGCGCTGCAGCAGCACGGCGCCCTTGGAGACTCCCGTTGTGCCCCCGGTGTACTGCAGCACGGCGACGTCGTCGGCCTTGATCGCCGGTTTCTTCAAGCTGCCGCTTGCGGCCTTGGCCAGCGCCGCGTTGAAGCGCACGGCGCCCGGCAGGTTGTATGCCGGCACCATCTTTTTGACGTTGCGAATCACGTAGTTGACCAGCGCGCCTTTGAGCAAACCCAGCTGGTCGCCCAGCGCGCACAGGATGACGTGCTTGACCGGTGTGGCGGCAATGCATTTTTCCAGTGTGGCGGCAAAATTCTCCAGGATGATGATGGCTTTGGCGCCGGAGTCTTTGAGCTGGTGCTCCAGCTCGCGCGCGGTGTACAGCGGGTTGACGTTGACCAGCGTGAAGCCGGCGCGCATGATGGCCATGACGGCGATCGGGTACTGCATGACGTTGGGCATCATCACCGCCACGCGGTCGCCGCGCACCAGGCCCAGGCCCTGCAAGTAGACGCCAAGCGCCTGACTGATGTCGTCGGCCTGCTGGTAAGTGATCTCCTTGCCCATGAAACTGTAGGCGCTGCGGCTGGCAAACTTCTTGAAGCTTTCATCCATCATCTCGACGATGGATGCGTAGCGGTTGACGTCAACGTCGGCCGGTACGCCTTCGGGGTAACTTTTCAGCCAAATGCGCTCGCTCATGGTGCTCACTCCAGTGTTGATCAGAGTGAACGATTCTCGCGGTTTTAGGTGGCCCTGTCAGCTTTTGTAAGCTATGTTTTCCCTAAGCCAACATAGAGAAAAGCCTCCAAAACTGCAGGCAGTTGTGAAGGCTCAATGGGGCGCGTCGCGATCGGCGCCCGGGGATATAACAGCGCTTAGCCGCGTAGCGCGGTGAGCACTTCGTCAAGCATCTTCTTGGCGTCGCCAAAGAGCATGCGGTTGTTTTCCTTGTAGAACAGCGGGTTGTCGACGCCGGCGTAGCCGCTGGCCATCGAGCGCTTCATGACGATGCTGGTCTTGGCCTTCCAGACCTCCAGCACCGGCATGCCGGCGATCGGGCTGGCGGGGTCGTCCTGGGCGCTCGGGTTGACGATGTCGTTGGCGCCGATCACCATCGACACGTCGGTGTCGGGGAAGTCGTCGTTGAGCTCTTCCATCTCGAACACGATGTCATAGGGTACCTTCGCTTCGGCCAACAGCACATTCATGTGGCCCGGCATGCGCCCGGCCACCGGGTGGATGCCGAAACGCACGTTGACGCCTTTTTCGCGCAGGTGCTTGGTGATCTCGAACACCGTATGCTGCGCCTGCGCGACGGCCATGCCGTAGCCGGGAACGATGATGACGTTCTTGGCTTCCTTGAGCAGTTCGGCGGTTTCGGCCGCGCTCACCGGCGTGACCTCACCGGCCGGTTGCACCGCGCCGCCGCCGGCTGCCGGTGCCGCGCTGGTGGTACCAAACCCACCGGCGATGACGCTGATGAAGCTGCGGTTCATCGCGTTGCACATGATGTACGACAGGATTGCACCGCTGGAACCCACCAGCGCGCCGACGACGATCAGCAAGTCGTTGCTCAGCATGAAGCCGGTGGCCGCCGCGGCCCAGCCCGAGTAGCTGTTGAGCATCGACACCACCACCGGCATGTCCGCGCCGCCAATGGCCATCACCATGTGCACGCCAAACAGCAGGGCAATCACCGTCATGACCACAATCGGTAGCGTGCCGTCGGCCACGGTGTGCGCGTTCATGAACACACCGCCGAAGTAGATCACCACCAACAGGCCGACCAGGTTGATCCAGTGGCGTGCCGGTAGCAACACCGGGTTGCCGCCGATGCGGCCGGAGAGCTTGCCAAAGGCAATCACCGAACCCGACAGCGTGACCGCGCCGATGAAGATGCCGATGTAGATTTCCAGCTCGTGGATAGTCTTGGCCGCACCTTCAAATCCGGCCGTTGCCGACGGATCGACAAAGGTGGCAAAGCCCACCAGCACCGCGGCCAGACCCACCATGCTGTGCATGAAGGCGACCAGTTCGGGCATTTGCGTCATCTGCACGCTGCGCGCCAGGTACAGACCGATGCTGCCACCGACCGCCATGGCGCCGATGATCCAGGCGTAGCCGCCGGTGTTGACTTTCGGGCCGAGCACCGTGGCCAGCACGGCGATGGTCATGCCGATCATGCCGAACAGATTGCCGCGGCGAGAGGTTTCCTGGTTGGACAAGCCGCCCAGACTCAAAATGAACAGAATGGTCGCGCCAATGTAGGCGACCGTTGCCAGACTTGAACTCATGCGTGGCTCCTCTTGTTATTTACGGAACATGGCCAGCATGCGCTGGGTGACGGCAAAGCCGCCGAACATATTGATCGCCGTCAGGGCCATTGCCGCCGCCGCAATCCAGGTGATCAGGCTGTCTGGGCGCTCGGGTGTACCCAAGGGCGAGATCTGCACCAGTGCGCCGATGGCAATGATGCTGGAGATGGCGTTGGTCACGCTCATCAGCGGCGTGTGCAGCGCTGGCTTGACGTTCCACACCACCATGTAGCCAACGAAGCAGGCCAGCACGAACACCGTGAAGTGCGACATGAACTCAACCGGCGCGCTGCGGCCGATGACCCAGAACAACACGGCCGCGACGGCGAACATGATGGCGAGCTTGCCGCCCGACATTGGTGCGCTGGGCTCACCGTGTGCCGGCGCTTTCTTGACCGGCGCTGCGGCGGCCTTGGCGGCGGGTGCCGCAGCGACCTTGGGCGCCGGTGCCGGCCAGGTGATGGCCCCGTCCTTGATGACCGTCAGGCCGCGAATGGCGTCGTCTTCCATGTTGACGTTGACGACGCCGTCTTTGGTCTTGCACAGCTCTTCGCTCAGGCGGAACAGGTTGGTGCCGTACAGCGTGGAGGATTGCTTGGCCAGGCGGCTGGCCAGGTCGGTGTAGCCGACGATGGTCACGTCGTGCTTGACGACGGCTTTGCCGGGTTCGGTCAGTTCACAGTTGCCACCGCGCTCGGCGGCCATATCAACGATGACGCTGCCGGGCTTCATGCTCTTGACCATTTCGGCCGTAATCAAGCGTGGTGCGGGCTTGCCCGGGATCAGTGCGGTGGTGATGATGATGTCGACTTCACGCGCCTGCTTGGCATACATCTCACGCTGCGCCTGCTGGAAGCCTTCGCTCATCACTTTGGCGTAACCGCCGCCGCCGCCGCCTTCTTCCTCGTAATCGACCTTGACGAATTCGCCGCCCAGGGACTTCACCTGGTCGGCAACTTCGGCGCGCGTATCGTTGGCGCGCACAATGGCACCGAGGCCCGCCGCCGCGCCAATGGCTGCCAGACCAGCGACACCGGCGCCGGCGATGAACACCTTGGCGGGTTGCACTTTGCCCGCGGCCGTGATCTGGCCGTTAAAGAAGCGCCCAAACGCGTTGGCCGCCTCGATCACCGCGCGATAACCGGCGACGCCGGCCTGCGAGGTCAGAGCGTCCATTTTCTGCGCCCGGCTGAGCATGCGCGGCAAACAATCGATCGCCAGCACGGTGGCTTTTCTGGCGGCGAGCTGCTGCATCAACTCGGGGTTTTGTGCCGGCCAGACAAAACCGATCAGGATGGTGCCTTCGTGCATCAGCGCCACTTCCTCGGGCGTCGGCACACAAACCTTGAAAACGATGTCAGAGGTGGCCCACAGCGTTGGCGCGTCGCTGATGATTTCTGCGCCGGCGCCGCGGTAGGCGTCGTCGCTGCAATTGGCCAAATCGCCGGCGCCAGTCTCGACGGCCACCTTGAAGCCGAGTTTGATCAATTTCTCGACCACCTCGGGCACCGTTGCGACCCGTTTTTCACCTGGGGATATTTCGCGCGGAATACCGATACGTTGCGCACTCGGGCCCGATGGGGCTGCAGAAGCAGGTCCACTTTGCATAAAGCGTCTCCTCGATTTGGATGGGTGTTGTCGTTCAGACCTGGCGCCTGAACAGCCGCGCGAGCTTAACCGAGTTTGCCGTTTTGTCCGTGCAAAGTGTGCCCGTCTGTTGATCAAGATCAAACATTGATCCCGCATAATTCAGCCATGACTGAACGTTGGAAACCCAGCGCCACGGTGGCGGCAATCATTGAAAAAGACGGCAAATTCCTGCTGGTGGAAGAGCACACGCCCGAGGGCTTGCGGCTGAATAATCCGGCCGGTCATCTCGACCCGGGCGAGAGTCTGCTGCAGGGCTGCGCGCGCGAAGCGCTCGAAGAGACCATGCACCTCTTTACACCCACTTACCTTTTAGGCGCGTACATGTCGCGCGTCGTGCGGCCGGCCCAGGGCACGCGGCCGGCCGAGGACATCACCTACCTGCGATTTGCCTTTGGCGGCGAACTCGGCGCGCTGCAGCCGGGGCGGCAGCTTGACACCGGCATCGTGCGCACGCTGTGGCTCACGCCCGACGAGATTCGCGCCAGCACCGCGCGCCATCGCAGCCCGCTGATCGTGCGCTGCATGGAAGATTACCTGCGTGGCCAGCGCTTTGCGCTGGACCTGATCTACACCGACGCGAGCATCACGGCGCTACAAAAATAGTAGCTATATGTCCAGGTAATACCTGCGCTAAACGGCAAAAACATGCATAAAAATAAGCAACGTCAGCGCGTCGTCGTCGGCTTGAGTGGCGGCGTGGATTCGGCGGTCAGCGCCTGGCTGCTCAAGCAGCAGGGCCATGAGGTTATCGGCATCTTCATGAAAAACTGGGAAGACGATGACGACGACGAATTTTGCTCGTCGCGCCAGGACTTTCTCGATGCCGCCGCGGTGGCCGATGTCATTGGCATCGACATCGAGCACGTCAACTTTGCCGCCGATTACAAAGACCGTGTCTTTGCCGACTTTCTGCGCGAATACAGCGCCGGGCGCACGCCCAACCCCGACATCCTGTGCAACGCCGAGATCAAGTTCAAAGCGTTCCTCGACCACGCCATGCGTCTGGGCGCCGACAAGATCGCCACCGGCCACTACGCCCGCGTGCGCTGCTTCGGTCATGCGGGCGAGCCACTGGGCGTGCTGCAGGCGCAAGCGGCAGACGGCCGGTTTGAATTACTCAAAGGTCTGGACCCGGCCAAAGACCAGAGCTACTTTTTGCACCGGCTCAACCAGGCGCAGCTGTCCAAAACGCTGTTTCCGGTCGGTGACCTGCGCAAAACCGAGGTGCGCCGCATCGCGCTGGACATCGGCCTGCCCAACGCCAAAAAGAAGGACTCCACCGGTATCTGCTTCATTGGTGAGCGGCCGTTTCGCGAGTTTTTGAACCGCTATATCGCCCGTGCGCCGGGGCCGATCAAGAACGACAAAGGCCAGACCATCGGCGAGCACGTCGGTTTGAGTTTTTACACGCTCGGCCAGCGCCAGGGCCTGGGCATCGGTGGCCTGAAAGCCAAAGGCGCACGCCGCGGCGGCGGTGACCACGCGCCGTGGTTTGTCGCGCGCAAGGACATGGCCAGCAACACCTTGTGGGTGGTGCAAGGGCACGACCACCCGTGGCTGTTGTCGCAGCAATTGCAAGCGGGTCAGGCGAGCTGGGTTGCTGGCGAAGCGCCCGTGCCGCAGGCGCTGGCGGCGAAAACGCGCTACCGCCAGGCCGACGCGCCTTGCCACCTGACGGCGCAGTCGGGCGACGCCTTTACCCTCGAATTTGCCACAGCACAGTGGGCCGTGACGCTGGGCCAGTCGGCCGTGCTGTACGCCGGCGACGTTTGCCTGGGCGGCGGCATCATCACCGGTAGCACGTCTTGAACGCTATGTAAAAAATAGCTGCCAGCGCTTTATTGGTGGGCGCTAGAGGTCAATTTCTTATATAGCCAGTGGGCGATCAACTCATGCGCGCCAGCAGCGTTTCCATGTCTTTGAGCATGGCGCCGAGCGACGCTTTTTGCGCCGCGTCGGGGCGCAGGCAGTCGTCCATCTCCTGCTCCATGAAGCACACGGTCATGCGCATGTAGGTGCTGTCCAGCGCTTTGCGCACGGCCGAAAACTGCTGGGCGATCTTCAGGCACGGCTCGCCCTCTTCGATCATCCGCTGCACGCCGCGGATCTGCCCTTCGGCGCGGCGCAGGCGGTTGAGCACGTCGGTGCGCGCGGCATCATTGGTCAGGACCGTCATGGCTGGCTTTCAGGGGGTTAGTGGCAGCCGATCTGGGTTTCTGGCACACCGAGTTTTTTCAGGATGATACCCAGCGGGCAGAAGTTGGTGAAGCCGGACTGGAACAGGTTGGCGCCAACGAAGGCCGTGAACGCCAGCGCCCATTTGCTGACGAACAGCGGGCTGCCCTCGACGCCCAGCGCCAGAGAGAGCATCACAAACAAGCCCGCAAAAACCATGATGTAGCGTTGCACGGTCATTTTCAAACTCCTATAAAAAAACTTACTTGTCCAGGCGGTTGATGCCCAGCAGACCCATGATGTATTTCTCGTAAATCGGCTCGGACGTGCCTTTTTTCAACTTGCGCATGAAATACTTTTCGTAGGCAATTTTCGCCAGGTGCACCCACTTGCCCTTCTTGAACCAGTTGACGTTGCGCGGCGGGATTTGTGGCAAGGCCACGAAAGCCGCGCCGGTGTCGCCCATGTCGGCCAGGCACACGGCGTTCCAGGTGCCCTTGGCCACCGCAGGTTTGCCCACCAACTCGTCGGTGATGTTGTGGCAAATGGCGCTCATCATGCTCTCGATCATGTAGCCGGTCTTGGGGCAGCCGGTGGCCACGGGTGTCACCTCCACAGGCGGGATCGCCACGCACACGCCCGCCGAGAAGATATTGCGGTACGCCTTGCTGCGCTGGAATTCGTCGATCAGCACAAAGCCGCGCGGGTTGCACAACTTGGGCACGGCAGCCACCGGCGGCACGCCCTTGAACGCTGGCAGCATCATGGCCATCTTGAAGGCGACCTCGTGCTCTTTGATTGCCGCACCCTGGTCGTTGACCTCGGTGACAGCCATCTTGCCTGCTTCGACCTGGGTGGTCTTGGCGTTGGTGATCCACTTGATGTGGCGGTTGCGGAATTCCGACTCCAGCATCGACTTGCTGTCACCGACACCGCCCAGACCCAGGTGGCCAATGTACGGTTCGCTGGTGACAAAGGTCATTGGCACCTTGCTGCGCAGTTTGCGGCGGCGCAAGTCGGTATCGACCACCATGGCAAATTCATACGCCGGGCCAAAGCAGCTGGCCCCAGGCATGGCGCCAATGACGATCGGGCCGGGGTTCTTGAGGAATTCTTCGTAGTGGGCGAAAAATTCTTGCGCGTGGTCCACATGGCAAATCGAATGCGTGTGACCACCACCGCCTGATTTGAGCGGACCGGCACCGGGCACTTCGTCAAACGCCAGTTGTGGGCCGGTGGCGATGATCAGGTAGTCATAGTCCAGCGTCTGGCCGTCGATCAAGGTGAGCTTGCTGCCCTCGGCGTCGATCTGCGTCACCTCTTTGGCGATGAAGCCGATCTTTTTGCGCTCCAGGTACGGGGCAATCGGCAAGGTCACCGTGTCGCGTTCGCGCCAGCCCACGGCCAGCCAGGGGTTGCTCGGCACAAACTGAAAGTAATCGGTCTTGTTGAGCACGGTGATGCGATGCTCTGCGGGCAGCATTTCACGCAGTTCATACGCGGCGGGCATGCCGCCAATACCAGCGCCCATGATGACGATGTGAGCCATGTCTTTGTCTCCAGAAGTTATAAAAATGAAAGGAACTTACCGCGGGGAAACCGACGCGTCTGCGCACGTCTTGATACGACGCCAATACAGCGCGTAATAGAGAACCGGTATCACCACCAGCGTGAGCAGAGTGGACACCAGAATGCCAAAAATCAGGGAAATGGCCAGCCCGTTGAAGATCGGGTCGTCCAGGATGAAGAACGCGCCAATCATGGCTGCCAGGCCGGTCAGGGCGATGGGTTGCGCGCGTACTGCCGCCGACTGCACCACCGCCTGCTTGAAGACCACGCCTTGCGCCACCTGCAGCTCGATGAAGTCCACCAGCAGGATCGAGTTGCGCACGATGATGCCCGCCAGCGCGATCATGCCGATCATCGATGTCGCGGTGAACTGCGCGCCCAGCAAGGCGTGCCCGGGCATCACGCCGATGATGGTCAGCGGAATCGGCGCCATGATGATCAGCGGCGTGAGGTAACTCTTGAACTGCGCCACCACCAGCAGATAAATCAGGATCAGCCCGACGCCGTAGGCGGCGCCCATGTCGCGGAAGGTCTCGTAGGTGATCTGCCACTCGCCGTCCCACTTGATGGCGTATTGGCGAAACGGGTCGGCCGGCTGCTGGATCCAGAATTCATCCAGCGCGCCGGTGCCCGGAAGGGCTGCCTTCGACAATTGACTGCGAATGGCAAACAAGCCGTACAGCGGCGAGTCGAGCTTGCCGGCCATGTCGCCAAACACGTAGCTCACGCCTTGCAGGTCTTTGGTGAACAAGGTCTTGTCGATGACACCGGTTTCCACTTGCACCAGCTCGGACAACGGCACCAGCTGGCCGTTGGCGGCGCGCAGCGGCATGGCCAGAATAGCGTCGAGCCCGACTTGTTCACCTAGCGGCAATTGCAGGCGCACCGGCACCGGGTATTTGCTTTGACCGTCGTGCAGGTACGCCGCGTCGCTACCAGACAGGGCGATGGCCGCCGTCTGCGCCACCGCCGCCACCGGAATGCCCAAGGCTTGCGCGCGCTGGCGGCGCACGCGCAGGTAGGCGCGTGGCGCGTCGGCTTGCAGCGAGTTGTCCACGCCGACGATGTCGGGCGTGCCCACAAAGGCGTCGGTCAGCCGTGCGGCGAGCTGCTGGCGGCCGGCTTCATCAGGGCCGTAAACCTCGGCCACCAGCGGGCTCATCACCGGCGGGCCCGGCGGCACTTCGACGACCTTGATGCGCGCGTGGTGGCGTTGACCAATTTGCTCCAGCGCCGGGCGCAGCCGCGTATGCAATTTGTGGCTCTTTTCGCTGCGATGGTGCTTGTCGACCAGGTTGACCTGCAAGTCGCCTTGCTCGGCGTCGGCGCGCAAATAGTATTGCCGCACCAGGCCGTTGAAGGTGATCGGCGAGGCCGTGCCAGCGTACGCCTGCAAATTCGTCACCTCGGGCTGCCGCGCCAGAAAAGCGCCCAGCTCGTGCAGCGTGGCGGCGGTGTTTTCCAGCGGTGTGCCCGCCGGCATTTCTACCACCACCTGAAATTCGCTCTTGTTGTCAAACGGCAGCATTTTCAGAACGACCCACTGCACCACGGCGAGCCCTACCGACAGCAGCAAGGCAACCAGAATGCCCAGCAGCAGCAGCCAGCGTTTGCGCGCGCTTTCCAGAAACGGGCTCAGCAGCCGGGTAAAAAAAGCTGGCAGACGCGCGGCCAATCCGCTGGGCTGCGCCGCCACGTGGCCGCCCTTGTGCGGGCGCATGACTTTGAGCGCCAGCCAGGGCGTGACGGTAAAGGCAATGCCGAGCGAAATGGCCATGCCCAGACTGGAGTTGATCGGGATCGGGCTCATGTACGGACCCATCAGGCCGCTGACAAACGCCATCGGCAGCAGTGCGGCAATCACCGTCAGCGTGGCCAGAATGGTCGGGCCGCCGACTTCGTCGACGGCGCCCGGAATCACCTCACGCAAGCTCAACCCGGGTTGGAGTTGCTGGTGGCGATGGATGTTTTCCACCACCACGATCGCGTCGTCGACCAGAATGCCGATCGAGAAAATCAGCGCAAACAGCGACACCCGGTTGAGCGTGAAGCCCCACGCCCACGACGCAAACAGGGTGGCGGTCAAGGTCAGAATCACCGCCGCTCCGACGATGATCGCTTCGCGCCGACCCAGCGCCAAACCGACGAGCAAAATCACCGAGCCAGTGGCAAAAGCCAGTTTCTGGATCAACTTGTTGGCCTTTTCGGCTGCCGTTTCACCGTAGTCGCGCGTCACGGTGGCCTCGATCGACTCCGGAATG
>JBBIGT010000031.1:0-20441 GCA_037447395.1 Comamonadaceae bacterium
CGCAACGGTCGACTTGGCCGAGGTCGCCACGTTGCCGCTGATTATTCCGACCCGACCCAACGCCTTTCGCGTGCAGCTCGAAGCCGAGGCGGCCAGCATTGGCCGACGCCTGCACATTGCGCTGGAAATCGACGGCGTCTCGGCCATTCTGGACCTGGTCGCCGAGGGCGCCGGCTGTGCCGTGCTGTCGCGCAACGCCGTGCGCAATGCGCCGCGGCCGGCGAGCTACCGGCTGCGCACCATCCGCGCACCCGAACTGCAAGCCAGCATCGCGCTGGCGACCAGCTCGTTGCGGCCGGCAACGCGAACGCAGCAATCAACGCAGGATATGCTCAAGCGCACGGTGCACACGGTGCTGGGCAACGCGACGGCCTGAGGCAATGCACGCGCGACCACTACCGGCCCGCGCAGGGGCCGCGCAACGACCGTCCACGCACTGCTCGCAGCAATCCCGCCCTACGCCACTCGCATGATGGCGGTCGGCTTGAAGCCCAGGTCGGCCAGTTTGCCTTTGCGCGCACGCGCGGCGCGGGCGTTGTTGAGGCTGCGGATTTCCAGCGTTTCATCGCGCTGCTTGCCACCCCGGCCGACGCCGTCGATGCGCACGCTGCGCGTGTAGGCGGCAGCGCCGGCCAATGTATCTTTGGCTTCCAGGTCGATCAACAGCAACCCGCGCCCGCCGTTGGTCATGGTTTTGAGTTCGCCAATGTCAAAGCTCAAAATCCGCCCCAACGTGGAGGCACAGGCCACGTGCGTGGCTGGCGGCAGCGGTGTCGCGCCGGCCTCGCAAGCGACGAGCGACGGCGCGCACAGCGTCTCGCCGTCGTTGACGCTGACAAACGCCTTGCCCGCCTTGAACTTGCTGACCATGCTCGCAACCGGCGCCAAAAAGCCATAACCGCCCGAAGACGCCAGCAGCACCGTCGCGGCCAGGGGTGCGGCCAGGTAATACAAGGCCTGCGTGCCGGCCTCCAGCTCGATCAGACTGGTGATCGGTTGGCCGTCGCCGCGGCCACCGGGCAACAGCGACACCGCGACCGAGTAGACGCGGCCGTTGCTGCCAAAGACCAGCAAGCTGTCGACGCTGCGGCACTCAAACGTGCCGTACAGCGCATCACCGGCCTTGAAGTTGAATTCAACCGGCGCACCCGCGGTGCCGGCGCGCTCTTTGGCCCAGCCTTTTTGCGTGCGCACCCAGCCTTTCTGGCTGACAACCACCGTCACCGGCTCGTCAACGACCTTGATTTCCAGCACGACTTTTTTCTCGGCCTGGATCAGCGTGCGCCGGGGGTCGGCAAAGGTCTTGGCGTCGGCCTCGATTTCCCTGACCATCAAGCGGCGCAGCGCGGCCGGGCTGGCAAGAATTTCTTCGAGTTTTTTCTGCTCGTCGCGCAGACTGGTCAACTCCTGCTCAATCTTGATCGCCTCCAAGCGCGCCAACTGGCGCAGGCGAATTTCCAAAATGTCTTCGGCCTGGCGCTCTGAGAGATTGAAACGCGCGATCAAAGCCGCTTTGGGTTCGTCACTCTGACGGATGATCGCTATCACCTCGTCGATGTTGAGCAGCACGGTTTGCCGCCCTTCCAGAATGTGAATACGGTCTTGCACCTTGCCCAGGCGGTGACGTGTGCGCCGCTCGATCGTCGTCTGGCGGAACGCGATCCACTCGGTCACCATTTGACGCAGCGACTTTTGCGTCGGCCGACCGTCGAGTCCGATCATGGTCAGGTTGATCGGCGCGGAGCATTCCAGGCTGGTGTGCGCGAGCAAGGTGTTGGTCAGCTCCTGCTGACCAATCTTGCTGGTCTTGGGCTCGCAGACCAGACGCACCGGCGCGTCCTTGCTCGATTCGTCGCGCACGCCGTCGAGCACCGCCAGCAACGCGGCCTTGAGCTGGTTTTGCTCCTGCGTCAAGGCTTTTTTGCCGACCTTGACCTTGGGGTTGGAGAGTTCTTCAATTTCCTCCAGAACGCGCTGGGTACTGACCCCTGGCGGCAGTTCGGTGACGACCAGTTGCCACTGGCCGCGTGCCAGGTCTTCGATCTTCCAGCGCGCGCGGCATTTGAGCGAACCGCGCCCGCTGCGGTACGCCTCGGCAATCTCGGCCGCGCTGCTGATGATCTGGCCGCCACCGGGAAAATCCGGCCCCGGCAGGAGCGCAAAGAGTTCGTCGTCAGACAGGTTGGGCGACTTGATCAACGCCACGCAGGCATCGGCCACTTCGCGCAGGTTGTGGCTGGGGATTTCGGTGGCCAGACCCACGGCGATGCCGCTGGCGCCGTTGAGCAGGGCAAACGGCAAGCGCGCTGGCAACTGGTTGGGCTCTTCGGTAGAGCCGTCGTAGTTGGGCGAAAAATCAACCGTACCTTCGTCAATTTCGTCGAGTAACAAGCTGGTGATTTTGGCCAGCCGCGCCTCGGTATAGCGCATCGCTGCGGCGCCATCGCCATCACGGCTGCCAAAGTTGCCATGGCCGTCGATCAACGGGTAGCGCAACGAAAAATCCTGCGCCATGCGCACCGCCGCGTCGTACACCGACGAATCGCCGTGCGGGTGAAAGCGACCCAACACATCGCCCACCACACGCGCGCTTTTGACGGGCTTGGCGGCGACGTTGCCAGTGGCACCGCCATAACCCAGCCCCATGCGGCTCATGGAATACAAAATGCGCCGCTGCACCGGCTTTTGGCCATCGCACACGTCGGGCAAGGCGCGCCCTTTGACCACACTCAGGGCATATTCAAGGTAGGCACGCTGGGCGTAACTGGCCAGGTTGAGCGCGTCGTCGCCCTCGGGTTTGATCGTTTCAGGCGGGTTGAAAATCAGTTCATCGGTCATGGAGATTCATTTATTTTGTTATCAACAAAATAGCATGTTGCCCTTATATTGATTGGGCTAGATGCCATTTTGTTATGCAATTTGGCAGAGCCGGAAAACGTCTTGTGGTCAACTCCTACACGTCAAGCTCAACCGAATCCGCGTGCAGTTCCATCAACGCGCGCCGGGCACCTGCCTCCCCCTTGCCCATGAGCTTGTTCATCAGTTCTGCCGTTTGCAGCGCATCGAGCGCACCCAGTCGCACCGGCAGCAGGCGGCGGGTGTCGGGGTTCAGGGTGGTGTCCCACAACTGCTCGGCGTTCATCTCGCCCAGGCCCTTGAAGCGGCTGATGCTCCAGGCGCCCTCGCGCACGCCTTCCTTGCGCAGCTTGTCCAGGATCGCGCTCAGCTCGCCCTCGTCCAGCGCATAAGACTTGGACGCCGGCTTTTTGCCGCGTGCCGGCGCGTCGACGCGGAACAAGGGCGGGCGCGCCACATAGACATGGCCGGCTTCGATCAACTTGGGAAAGTGTTTGAAAAACAGCGTGAGCAACAGCACCTGGATGTGCGAACCGTCGACGTCAGCGTCACTCAGAATGCAAATCTTGCCGTAGCGCAGACCGCTCAGGTCGGGCGCGTCGTCACGGCCGTGGGGATCGACCCCGATGGCCACGGCAATGTCGTGAACCTCGTTGTTGGCAAACAGCCGGTCGCGCTCGACTTCCCAGGTATTGAGCACCTTGCCTCGCAGCGGCAGAATCGCCTGGCTTTCCTTGTTGCGGCCCATCTTGGCGCTACCGCCGGCCGAGTCGCCTTCGACCAGAAAGACTTCGTTTTCAGCAATGTCACGGCTCTCGCAGTCGGTCAACTTGCCCGGCAGCACGGCCACGCCCGAGCCCTTGCGTTTTTCAACCTTTTGCCCGGCGCGCTGGCGGCTTTGCGCCGCCTTGATGGCAATCTCGGCCAATTTTTTGCCGTACTCGACGTTCTGGTTCAGCCACAGTTCCAGCGCCGGGCGCACAAAGCCCGAGACCAACCGCACCGCGTCACGCGAGTTCAGCCGCTCCTTGATCTGCCCCTGGAACTGCGGATCGAGCACCTTGGTGGAAAGCACATAGCTGGCACGGGCAAAGACGTCGTCGGGCAGCAGCTTGACGCCTTTGGGCAGCAGCGAATGCAGGTCGACGAAGTTCTTCACGGCGACAAACAAGCCGTCGCGCAAGCCCGACTCGTGCGTGCCACCGGCCGGCGTCGGGATCAGGTTGACGTAGCTCTCACGCACCGGTGCACCGTCTTCGGTGAAGGCCACGCACCAGGCGGCGCCCTCGCCATCGGCAAAGCTGTCGTGCTGCGCGTCGGCAAAAGCTTCACCGTCGAACAGCGCAATCACCGGCTCGGCTGGCAGCGTCTGCGTCAGATAGTCACGCAGGCCGCCCTTGAACTGCCAGGTCTGCACCTCGCGGGTTTTTTCTTGGGACAGGCTCACCGTGACGCCGGGCATCAGCACCGCCTTGCTGCGCAGCAAGTGTTCCAGATGCGCCATCGGCAGCGCCATCGACTCAAAGTACTTGGCATCAGGCCAGACGCGCACCAGCGTGCCGGAGCGGTGTTCGCCATCACCGGCCGGGCGCACGCTCAAGGGTTCGACCACGTCACCGCCAGAGAACACCAGCCGGGCGACCTGCTTGTCGCGGTAGGTGGTGACCTCGAGCCGGCTGCTCAGCGCGTTGGTCACACTCACGCCAACGCCGTGCAGGCCACCCGAGAAGCTGTAGGCGCCGCCCTGGCCCTTGTCGAACTTGCCGCCGGCGTGCAATTGGGTAAACACCAGCTCGATCACCGGCGCGTGCTCGGTGGGGTGCTGGCCAAACGGAATACCACGGCCGTCGTCCTCGACGCTGACCGAACCATCGGTATGCACCGTCACCTTGATCCGCTTGCCAAAACCGGCCAGCGCTTCGTCGGCGGCGTTGTCGAGCACCTCTTGAATGATGTGCAACGGGTTGTCGGTGCGCGTGTACATGCCCGGGCGCTGTTTGACGGGCTCCAGCCCCTTGAGCACGCGAATCGAGTTTTCTGAGTAATCGGGTTTGGATGTGGTCGCCATAGGGCGCGCATTGTAGGCGTTGTACAGCAAAAAGCTGGATGCAATCACAGTAGCACGGTGCACTCGCGTCAACGTGGCCAGCCGGCCAAAAGCCCACGGCGTCGTCGCCGGCCCCGTTTCGGTATATTCGCCTCCCATGACGCACCCCCACCGCCAACTTTCGCTGCAACAGATTCTGATTTGCGGCGCCGCTATCGTTACCTTGTCGATGGGCATTCGCCACGGCTTTGGTTTGTGGCTGCAACCGATCACGCAGGCGCAGAACTGGAGCCGTGAGAACTTTGCTTTTGCGCTGGCAGTGCAAAACCTGGTGTGGGGGTTTACCGGCATCTTCGCCGGCATGCTGGCCGACCGCTTTGGCGCGTTCCGCGTCATCGTCGCCGGCGCCCTGCTGTACGCGCTGGGTCTGGTCGGCATGGCCTACAGCCCATCGGCGTTGACTTTTGCGCTGACCGCCGGCGTGTTGATCGGCATCGCCCAGGCGGCCACCACCTATGCCATCGTCTACGGCGTCATTGGCCGCAACGTGCCAGCCAGCCATCGCTCGATGGCCATGGGCATCGCCGCCGCCGCTGGTTCGTTCGGGCAATTTTTGATGGTGCCAACCGAAGGCTTTTTGATCAGCGCGCTGGGCTGGCAAGAGGCGCTGGTGGTGCTGGCCGTGGCGGCGCTCTTGATGATGCCGCTGGCCTGGGGGCTGCGCGAGCCGCAATTGTTTGGCGGCGCCGGTCATTTTCGCGAGCAATCCATTGGCCACGCGCTGCGTGAGGCGTTTGGCTACCGCAGCTTCCAACTGCTCATGGCCGGCTACTTTGTCTGCGGCTTTCAGGTGGTGTTCATCGGCGTGCACATGCCCAGCTACCTGAAGGACCAGGGGCTGTCGCCACAAGTGGCCAGCTATTCGCTGGCACTGATTGGCCTGTTCAACGTGCTCGGCACCTACGCCTCGGGCTGGTTTGGCCAGCGCCTGCAAAAGCGCCACATCCTGTCGTTCATTTATCTGGCGCGCTCGCTGGTGATTGCGGTCTTCCTGCTGCTGCCGCTGTCGCCGGCCAGCGTTTACGTGTTTTCCGCGGTGATGGGCATTTTGTGGCTGTCGACCGTGCCGCCGACCAACGCCGCAGTGGCGCAAATTTTTGGCGTGGCGCATTTGTCGATGCTCAGCGGTTTTGTCTTTTTCAGCCACCAGATTGGCTCGTTTCTGGGCGTCTGGCTCGGCGGCTACCTCTACGACCAGACCGGCAGTTACGACGTGGTCTGGTATATCGCCATCGCCCTGGGTGTCGCCGCTGCGCTGGTCAATCTGCCAATCAAGGAAACCGCCATCGTGCGCGCACCGGCGCCGCAGGCGGCCTGAGTCCATGAAGCCTTTGCTGCGCTGGGCACTGATCGCCGCCGCGCTGCTGCTCGTCGCCGGCGTCTTTGCGTTGTACGCGCGGCCAGACTTTCTGCTGATGCTGTCGAACCAGATCTGGGGCTGCTTTTGACTCTGCATGGCACCGGTGCGCCCTCAAGGTGGGTGCAACGCTGGACGCATCTGGCGCGCCCCGGTGGCTGTGTGCTGGACGTCGCATGTGGTGGCGGTCGGCACATGGCCTGGTTTGCAGCCCAAGGCCTCCAAAGCACGGGTGTCGACCGCGCGCCCGAGGCGCTGCAAGCGGCGCGGATATATGGCACGGTGCTGCTGGCCGATATTGAAAATGCCGCCTGGCCGTTGACAGATCGGGGTCAGGTGCGCCAGTTTGACGTCGTGGTGGTGACCAACTACCTGTGGCGGCCGCTGTTTCCAACCCTGTTGCAAAGCGTCAAAGCCGGCGGCTTGTTGCTGTATGAGACCTATGCCGTGGGCAACGAGACCGTCGGCAAACCGGCGCGCGCCGAGTTTTTACTGCGCCCCGGCGAACTGCTGACGCTGTGCCAGGGCCTGCGCATCGTTGCCTTTGAAGACGGCTTTGAAGACGCACCGGCGCGCTTCGTCCAGCGCATCGCCGCCGTTGTCCCGCTGGCAGCCGCTGACGCCGCCGCCCGTTACCCACTTGACGGCCGATAGAATCCCGGGCTGGGTCGCTTCACTTGGTCCTTTCAGGAAGAACGTCATGGCTTTTCAACGCATCACGGGCAGCATCGTTGCCCTCATCACGCCCATGTGCGCCGACGGCAGCGTCGACTACGCCGCTTTGCGCAAGTTGGTCGACTGGCACATCGCACAAGGGACCGACTGCATCGGTGTCGTCGGCACCACCGGCGAGTCGCCCACCGTCAGTAACGAGGAGCATCGCGAAATCATCCGCGTCGCCGTCGAGCAGGCCGCCGGCCGCAAGCCGATCATGGCCGGCTGCGGCTCCAACTGCACCGCCGAGGCGGTGGAGCTGGCCAAGTTCGCCAAAAAAGTCGGTGCCGATTGCCAGTTGCAAGTGGTGCCCTACTACAACAAGCCGACGCAAGAAGGCCAGTTCCAGCACTTCAAGGCCATTGCTGAGGCCGAAGACCTGCCGGTCATTCTCTACAACGTGCCCGGCCGATCGGTCGCCGATCTGGCACACGACACCGTGCTGCGCCTGGCGCAGGTGCCGGGCATTGTCGGCATCAAGGAGGCTACCGGCAACCTGGACCGGGGCCAGTGGCTGATCCGCGAGGCGCCCAAGGACTTTGCCGTCTATTCCGGCGACGACCCGACCGCCGTGGCCCTGATGCTGTGCGGCGGCCTGGGCAACGTCAGCGTCACCGCCAACGTCGCGCCCAAGCTGATGCACGAACTGTGCGTCGCCGCCATGGCCGGTGACGTCCAGCGCGCCATGGCATTGCAGTTCAAACTCATGCCGCTGCACAAGAACTTGTTCGTCGAAGCCAACCCGATCCCTGTGAAATGGGCGGTGGCGCGCCTGGGCTTGTGCGGCGCTGACTTGCGCCTGCCGCTGACGCCGCTGGCCAGCGCCAACGCGCCGGCGGTCGAGGCGGCAATGCGTGCCGTTGGCGTGCTTTGATGGCCCGGTGTTTTCGTGTTTTTGCCTGAAGGAACTCTGTGAACCTCTTTCCCCGCTTCGCCCTGCTGGGCCTGACTCTCACGCTGGGCGCCTGCTCGGTGCTGCAAAGCGACAAGGTCGACTACAAAAGCGCCGTCGTCAAGACGCAATCGCTGGAGGTCCCGCCCGACCTGACACAACTCGCCAAAGACAGCCGCTACGCCTTGCCCGGCGCGGCGGTCACGGCGTCGGGCTATCAGGTCAACCAGGTAAGCGCCGCCTCGGTGCCCACCGCCGCTGCCAGTCTGGGCGACGTGCGCGTCGAGCGCTCTGGCAACCAGCGCTGGCTGGTCATCAACCGCAGCGCCGACAAGCTGTGGGAGCCGATCAAAGACTTCTGGCTCGACAACGGCTTTCTGCTGGCGCAGGAGCAGGCCAACCTGGGCATCATGGAAACCGACTGGGCTGAAAACCGCGCCAAACTGCCGCAGGACTTCATTCGCAACACCCTGGGCAAGGTGTTCGATTCGCTTTACTCGACCGGTGAGCGTGACAAGTTTCGCACTCGCCTGGAGCGCAACGAGGCCGGCGGCACCGACGTTTTCATCAGCCACCGCGGCATGGTCGAGGTCTACAGCTCCGAAAAGAAGGACCAGACCGTCTGGCAACCCCGCGCCGCCGACCCCGAGCTGGAGGCCGAATTTTTGCGCCGCCTGATGGTCAAGCTGGGCGTCGCCGAGGAACAAAGCAAGGCGCTGGTCGCCTCGGGCGCGCCGAAGAACAGGGCGCAGGTGACCAGCAGCAACGGCCAGCCGGCGGTGCAACTGGAAGACGCTTTTGATCGCGCCTGGCGACGTGTCGGCTTGGCGCTGGACCGCAGCAACTTCACCGTCGAAGACCGCGACCGCAGCCAAGGCGCGTACTTCGTCCGCTACGTCGCACCCAACGCCGACAAGGCCGAGCCGGGTTTCTTCAGCAAGCTGTTCAGTTCGGCAAAAGCCGACAGCCAACCGCAGAAGTACAAGGTCTTGGTCGTTAGTCAGGGCAACAGCACGCGCGTGTCGATGCAAAACGCCGACGGCTCGGCGGTACCGGTGGCCGACGCCCAGCGCATCATGAACGCGCTGGCGCAAGAGCTGAAATAAGCCGCCATCCCGGCGCGCTCAGAGCAGGTTGGCGATGGCCCGGCCGACGTCCTGCGTGCTGGCGTGGCCGCCCAGATCGGCCGTGCGTGGCGCGCCGCTGCCCGGCTGCAGCGCGCTCTCAATGGCCTGCATCACGGCGTCGTGGGCGTTGCGGTGGCCCAGGAAATCGAGCATCAAGGCGCCGCTCCAGATCTGCCCGATCGGATTGGCTTTCTGCTGACCGGCGATGTCTGGCGCCGAGCCATGCACCGGCTCAAACAGCGATGGAAACTTGCGCTCGGGGTTGAGGTTGGCGCTGGGGGCAATGCCAATGGTGCCGGTGCAAGCCGGTCCCAGGTCGCTCAAGATGTCGCCAAACAAATTGCTGCCAACGACCACGTCAAAAAAATCCGGACGCTGGACAAAATGCGCGCTCAGGATGTCGATGTGAAATTTGTCGACCGTCACGTCGGGATAGTCCTTGGCCATCGCGGCGACGCGTTCGTCCCAATACGGCATGGTGATGGCAATGCCGTTGGACTTGGTCGCGCTGGTCAGGTGCTTTTTTGGGCGTGAACGCGCCAGCTCAAAAGCGTAGCGCAGCACCCGATCGATGCCAACACGCGACATCACCGTCTCTTGCAGAACGATCTCGCGCTCGGTGCCGCTGTACATCCGCCCGCCAATGCTTGAGTACTCGCCCTCGGTGTTCTCACGCACGATGACCATGTCGATTTCACCGGGCTGGCGGGCGCTGCCGTCGCGCCGCACCACCGGGCAGGTGATGCCTGGCATCAGCCGCGCCGGGCGCACATTGACGTACTGGTCAAACGCACGGCGAAACTGCAACAGCGAACCCCACAGCGACACATGGTCGGGGATCTTTTGCGGCCAGCCGACGGCGCCAAAATAAATCGCGTCGTGGCCGCCAATCAGATCCTGCCAGTTGTCCGGCAGCATCTGGCCGTGCTTCTCAAAGTAGTCCCAGCTGGAGAAATCAAAAGGGTCGAACTGCAGGGAAATGCCGAAACGGTCGGCCGCCGCCTGCACCGCGCGCAAGCCCTCGGGCATCACTTCCTTACCGATGCCGTCGCCGGCGATGACGGCAATTTTTTGCACTGACATCCGCTTTCTCCTTGAAAAATGAAACTGTTCGTCGTCGCCTGGTCTGTGCCCGCGCGGCGCCACCGGGCTCCGCACGGCGCTGGGGCCAAGACGACGGCGCGGCGGTTAACCGCTGGCGACGACCCGCGTCAACCGGGGCTGCCAGACCACCAGCGCCACACCCAGCGCGGTCAGCAGCGTTCCCAGCACCGTCGCCAGCGTGATGGCCTCGGCAAACAACACCCAGGCCAGTACGGCGGTGGTGGGTGGTACCAGATACATCAGGCTGGCGACCGCGGCCGCCGCGCCCTTTTGAATCATCATGTACAGCAGTGAACTGCCACCCAGCGTCAACACCAGCGCCGACCAGCCGACCGCACCGATCAGCTCGGCGTGCCAGTCGACCGCCTCGTGCTCGAACGCCGCCAGCGGCAAGGTCACCAGCAACGCGGCGAGCAACTGCACCGTGTTGGCCGTGCGCACGTCGCACGCCGCCACAAAGCGCTTCTGGTAGAGCGTGCCGATGGTGATGCTCAGCAGCGCGCCCAGCGCCAACGACACGTTGACGACGTTGGCCTCGGCGCCACTGCCAAACTTGCGCGACACCACCAGCACCAGCCCGATCAGTCCGAGCACCAGGCCGAGCCATTGGCGTGGCACGATGCGGCTGCCGGTGGCCGCCAGCCACAGCGCCGTCAGCACCGGCTGCAGCCCGACGATCAACGCCGACAAGCCGGCGCCCATGCCCAGCTTGACCGCCGCCCAGACGCCACCGAGGTAAAAGGCGTGCATGAACACGCCGGTCACGGCCAGGTGCGCCCACTGCGTGCGCAGGCGCGGCCAGCGCGCCCCCGACCAGCCAATCCACAGCAAAAAGCAGGCAATGGACAGACCGTAGCGCAGCAGCAAAAACTTGAACGGCGGCGCGTGCGGCATGCCGTAGCGCGCGACGATGAAGCCGGTGCTCCAGATCAGCACGAACAGCGCCGGCATCAGGCGCAGCAACGGTCGTTCGACGGCCGTCGTCATTGCACGCGGGACCTGATCTCGGGCAGGGCTTTTTGCAGGTAGTAAACCATCGACCAGACGGTCAGGACAGCGGCGATCCAGATCAACCAGACGCCCCAGAGGTGCGTGTCGATGACGTCGAACAGACGACCGTCAAACAGCAAGAAAGGAATGGCGACCATTTGCGCGGTGGTCTTGAGCTTGCCGATCATGTGCACGGCCACGCTTTTGGACGCGCCAATTTGCGCCATCCATTCACGCAGCGCCGAAATGGCGATCTCACGGCCAATGATGATCAGGCCGACAAACACGTCGGCACGACCCAGATGCACCAGCACCAGCACGCTGGCGCAGACCAGAAACTTGTCGGCCACCGGGTCCAAAAAAGCGCCAAAGGCCGACACCTGGTTGAGGCGGCGCGCCAGAAAGCCGTCGAGCCAGTCGGTCGCGGCAAACACCACGAACAAAACGGTGGCCACGCCGTTGCGCGTTGCCGGCTCCAGCGGCAGGTAAAACACCCCGACGATCAATGGAATCGCCACGATGCGCGCCCAGGTCATCAAAGTCGGAATGGTCCAGAACATGCGCCCATTGTGGCATGGCGCGCCCGGTCAAACGGTGCTGGCTCAGTGCAGCGCGCGGTAAATTTCTTCAGCCAGGGCGCGCGATACGCCGTCAACCGAAGCGATGTCTTGCACCGACGCCTGCGTCACCCCGCGCACACCGCCAAAGCGCTGTAACAAGCGGGCTCGGCGCTTGGCGCCGATACCGGGAATGTCTTCAAGTCGGCCACCGTCCATGCGCACGCGCGCACGCGCCGCGCGCATGCCGGTGATGGCAAAGCGATGCGCTTCGTCGCGAATCTGCGCCACCAGCATCAACGCCGCCGAGTCCTTGCCCAGATAGACCTTTTCGCGACCATCGGCAAAGACCAATTCTTCCAGACCGATACGCCGACCCTCGCCCTTCTCCACGCCGACGATCAGCGACACATCGAGCCCGAGGCGCTCGAACACCGCGCGCGCCATACTGACTTGGCCGGTGCCGCCGTCGACCAGCACCAGATCCGGCAGGCGGCCGGTGCCGGGCGGCGTCTCGCCCGTACGTTGGGCCTCGCGCAAGGCCTCGGCAAGCTTGCCGTAGCGGCGCTCGAGCACCTGGCGCATCGCGGCGTAATCGTCACCCGGCGTGATGTCGGCGATCTTGAAACGCCGGTACTCGGCGTTTTGCATGGCGTGATGATGAAACACCACGCACGACGCCTGCGTCGCCTCACCGGCGGTGTGCGAAATATCGAAACACTCGATGCGCAGTTCCTCCAGCGCCTCGGGCAGCAAGTCCAGCGCCTCGGCCAGGGCGCGGGTACGCGCCTGCTGCGAGCCTTCTTCTGACAGCAGCCGCGCCAGCTGCAGGGCGGCGTTGGTCTGCGCCATTTCCAGCCAGACCCGGCGTTGCTCGCGCGGGTTGTGCACGGCGCGCAGGCGCACGCCGCTTTGTTCACCCAGCGCCAGCAGCAGCGCCGCGTCGACCGGGTGACTGACGATCAGCGACGGTGGCACCGGCACGTGCAGGTAATGCTGCGCAATAAAGGCATCGAGCACTTGCGACTCGACCGAGGCGGCTGGCGTCGCACCGACCGCGCCGGCGTCGTCGTCCAACGCCGGGTCGGCACTGTCGGGCACCTGCACCGGGAAATACGGCCGGTCGCCCAGATGCCGGCCGCCGCGCACCATCGCCAGGTTGACGCAGGCGCGCCCGCCCTGCCGCTGCACCGCCAGAATGTCCACATCGCGATCGGACACGTTGTCGACCGACTGTTGGTGCAACACCTTGGACAGCGCGGCCACCTGGTTGCGCAATTGCGCGGCCTGTTCAAACTCCAGCCGGTCAGCGTGCGCCATCATGCGCGCCTCCAGCTCGCCCATCACCGCGCGCGCGTCGCCAGCCAAAAAACGCGCGGCATCACGCACCGACTGGGCGTAGTCTGGCGCGCTGATGTGCCCAACGCACGGGCCGCTGCAGCGCTTGATCTGGTACAGCAGACAGGCCCGCGTGCGGTTGGCAAAGACCGAGTCCTCACACGTGCGTAGCTGGAAGACTTTTTGCATCAGCAAAATCGCCTCCTTGACCGCCCAGGCACTCGGGTACGGGCCAAAGTAGCGGTGCTTTTTTTCCACCGCGCCGCGGTAGTACGCCACGCGCGCAAAGTCGCCGCTGCTGAGCTTGACGTAGGGGTAGCTCTTGTCGTCGCGAAACAGAATGTTGTACTTGGGGTTGAGCGTCTTGATCAGGTTGTTTTCCAGCAGCAGCGCCTCGGCCTCGGAGCGCACCACGGTGGTCTCCAGCCGAATGATCTTGCTGACCATGTGACCGATGCGCGTGCCGCCGTGATTCTTCTGAAAATAGCTGGCAACGCGCCTTTTCAGGTTGATGGCCTTGCCGACGTAGAGCAACTGGTCTTGCGCGTCAAAGTAGCGGTAGACGCCCGGCAGTGCCGGCAAACCGGCCACGGCGGCGAGCAATTCGGCCGGATGCGTTGGCGTTGCCGGCGACGGTGACGGGTTTTCAGGCGGTTCAGACATGGGGCGCTATTTTGGCGCGCCATTGTGGACAATCCGGCGCATGCAATGGGACATTTTCTGCCGCGTCATCGACAACTTTGGCGACCTCGGCGTTTGCTGGCGCCTGGCCAGCCAACTGGCGCGGCGCGGGCAAGGCGTGCGCCTGTGGGTCGACGACGCGCGTGCGCTGAGCTGGCTGGCACCCGCCGGCGCAGCCGGCGTGCAGGTGTGCACCTGGCGCACGCCGCTGGCGCTGCAGGGCGTGCGCCCCGGCGACGTGCTGGTCGAGGCGTTCGGCTGCAACATTGATCCTGAATTCATAGCTGCTTACGTAAGTAATATAAAGGCTAAAGGCCAAAAATGCTCGTGGATCAACCTGGAATACCTGAGCGCCGAGGGCTATGTGCGGCGCTGCCACGGGCTGCCCTCGCCGGTGATGAACGGGCCGGGCCGGGGCTTGACCAAACACTTTTTTTATCCGGGCTTTACCGACGGCACCGGCGGCCTGTTGCGCGAGCCCGATCTGCCAGCACGTCAAGCGCAATTTGACCGCGCTGCTTGGTTGGCGCAGCGCGGCGTCGCGTGGCACGGCGAGCGGTTGATCTCGCTGTTTTGCTACGAACCGGCCGCACTGACGGCGCTGCTGCGACAGCTGGCCGGGGCGGCGCAGCCGACGCACCTGCTTGTTACCGCCGGGCGGGCGGCCACCGCGGTACGCCTACTCGTTGCCAATGAAATTAGCCTAAATCCCTTATGGAATAAACATAACATGCTATTGATTTCATACCTACCGACGCTCGCGCAGGACGACTTTGACCACCTGCTGTGGGCCGGTGATGTGAATTTTGTGCGCGGCGAAGACTCGCTGGTGCGCGCCTTGTGGGCTGGCCAGCCGCTGCTTTGGCAGATTTACCCGCAAGACGACCAGGCGCACCTGGCCAAGCTTGACGCCTGGCTCGACTGGCTGGGCGCGCCGGCGTCACTGCGCCGCGCGCACGCGCGCTGGAACGCCGATGCCCGCGCGCCGCTTGCAGCCGGCGTTCAAGCCGCCGCCGACGCGCTGTTCGATGACGCTGACCTGGCGTCGTGGCGCACGACGATCCGCGCCGCGCGCGCGCGGCTGCTGGCGCAGAACGACTTGTGTTCGCAGCTGATCGACCGGGTTCAGTCGCCGTAACCATTCAAGCACCAAGCACACACCGGCCCGGCGCCGGCAAACGTCGCCAAGATCGGTATAATCCGCCGCTTCGCTCTGGCAAGTGCGACAGCAACACCTCCGGATTTGGCCGTCAACGTGCATTCATCGCACCCGGCCCACCGCCCCGCAAGGATTGCACACCAAATGTTCGCCCACCGGTCTTGCCCGAAAAACGTCCTTACACCCTGATCCTGTTTGCCTGCAACGCCTTTGCGCGCTGGCTGTTTCGTTGTCTTTTTTGAGGTCACACCATGCCCATTGCCAAACCGAAGAAATCACCCGCCAAGGACGTCGCCGCCGATGCCAAGAAGAGCAAGAGTGGCAAGGGCGCGGCCACCGAGGCCGATGAGGGCAAAGTCGCCAAAGCGGTAAAGCCAGCCAAGCCCGCCAAACCGCAGGCCACGGTCAAAGCGACCAGCAAGCCAGCCGCCAAGCGCGGCCGCAAGGCAAAGGCCGGTGCCAAAGCCGAAGGCGAAGACGATCTGGACCTGTCGGACGTCGAAGACGATCTCGAGGGCGAGCCGATTGCCGAGGCCAGCACCGAAACGGTTGAAAAGGTCAAGCCACTGCGCATGAAAATCAGCAAGGCCAAAGAACGCGCCTTGATGAAAGAATTTGGCCTGGACGAAACCGTACTGTCCGAAGAAGACCTGGCGGCACGCCGCCTGCGCCTGAAGGCCCTGATCAAGCTGGGCAAAACGCGCGGCTACCTGACGCACGGCGAAATTTCCGACCACCTGCCCGACAAACTGGTCGACGCCGAAACCATGGAAGTGGTGATCTCCATGCTCAACGACATGGGCGTGGCAGTCTACGAACACACCCCAGACGCCGAGGCCTTGCTGCTCAACCAAAGCGGCCCGACCGCCGCCACCGAAGAAGAAGCCGAAGAAGAAGCTGAAGCAGCACTCTCGACCGTGGACAGCGAATTTGGCCGCACCACCGACCCGGTGCGCATGTACATGCGCGAGATGGGCACCGTCGAGCTGCTCACGCGTGAAGGCGAAATCGAGATCGCCAAGCGCATCGAGGGCGGCTTGATGGCGATGATGGAGGCCATCTCGGCCTCGCCCGCGACGATCGCCGAAATCTTGCAACTGGGCGAGGACATCCGCAGCAACGACAAAGTCGTCATCACCACCATCGTCGACGGCTTTACCAACCCCAACGAGGCCGACGACTACGTCGCCGAAGAAGACTTTGACGAATTTGACGCCGAAGACGACGATGACGGCAACGGTGGTTCCAAAGCGCTGACCAAAAAACTCGAAGAGCTCAAAAAAGAAGCCATGCTGCGCTTTGATCGCATGCGCGCGCTGTTCGAAAAAATTCACCACATCTACGACAAAGAAGGCTACGGCACGCCGCATTACGTCAAGACCCAGCGCGCCCTGTCTGACGAACTGATGTCGATCCGCTTCACTGCCAAGACGATCGAGAAGCTGTGCGACATGGTGCGCCACCAGGTCGACGAAGTGCGCAAGAAAGAGCGTGAATTGCGCCGCATCATCGTTGACAAATGCGGCTACCCGCAGGCGCAGTTCATCGCCGAGTTCAGCGGGCGCGACAAACACCATAACAAGGTGCCCAGCCATTTGCTGGACTTGAAATGGATTGAAAAACAGGCCGCTGCCGGCAAGCCCTGGAGCGCCACGATGGGCCGCAACATTCCGCCGGTGCAAGAGCTGCAGCAACGCCTGATCGACCTGCAGGCGCAGGTGGTGGTGCCGCTGGACCAGCTCAAGGACATCAACAAGCGCATGAACGAAGGCGAATACGCCTCGCGCGCGGCCAAGAAAGAAATGATCGAGGCCAACTTGCGCCTGGTCATCTCCATTGCCAAGAAGTACACCAACCGCGGCCTGCAATTCCTCGACTTGATCCAGGAAGGCAACATCGGCCTGATGAAGGCGGTTGACAAGTTCGAATACCGTCGCGGCTACAAGTTCTCGACCTACGCCACCTGGTGGATCCGCCAGGCCATTACCCGCAGCATTGCTGACCAGGCACGCACCATCCGCATCCCGGTGCACATGATCGAGACCATCAACAAGATGAACCGCATCAGCCGTCAGCACCTGCAGGAGTTTGGCTACGAACCCGACGCGTCGGTGCTGGCCGAGCGCATGGAAATCCCCGAGGACAAGATCCGCAAGATCATGAAGATCGCCAAAGAGCCGATCTCCATGGAAACGCCAATTGGCGACGACGACGACAGCCACCTGGGCGACTTCATCGAAGACGGTGCCAACACCGCGCCGATTGAAGCGGCCATGCAGGCCGGCCTGCGTGATGTCGTCAAGGACATCCTGGACAGCCTGACGCCTCGCGAAGCCAAGGTGCTGCGCATGCGCTTTGGCATCGAGATGACCAACGACCACACGCTCGAAGAAGTCGGCAAGCAGTTTGACGTGACACGCGAGCGCATCCGTCAAATAGAAGCCAAGGCACTGCGCAAGCTCAAGCACCCGAGCCGCAGCGACAAGCTGCGCAGCTTTACCGACAACATCTGACCCGGGCGTTGGCTGACTGGCGGCGCCAGGCCGCCGTCCGCCCGGCCACTGCACCGCGCAACATCACTGGCTTGCACGCATCGCCCGCGGCGCAAAGCCGTGGTTTAGCGGCCCGCCTGCCTGACCGGTTCGCACACCGACGCCCGCCAGCAAGGCCTGGCGGACAAACTGGCGTGCCAGCGCCACCGCTTGCGGCAAGGCCGCGCCCAGCGCCAGGTGCGCGGCGATCGCGCTGGACAAGGTGCAGCCGGTGCCGCGCGCGTTGGCCGTGATGATGCGCGGCGCCGGCATCCAGACGGGCACGTGGTCGGCACCCAGTAACAGGTCGGTCACCGTGTCGCCGGCCAAATGGCCGCCTTTGAGCAGCACCGCGCGCGCGCCCATGGCCCGCAGGGCTTGCGCCGCCTGCGCCATGTCGTCGACACCCGTCAAAGGCCGGCCCACCAACACGGCCGCCTCGTCCAGATTGGGCGTGATCAGCGTCACACGCGGCAACAGCTCGGCCACCAGCACGGCGAGGGCCTCGTCGGTAAGCAGCCGGACGCCGCTGCTGGCGACCATCACCGGGTCAAACACCACGCAGTGCATTTGGTGGCGATCAATCGCTTGGGCCACGGTACGCACGATCGCGGGCGAATGCAGCATGCCAATCTTGACGGCGTCGACGCCGATGTCTTCGACCACCGCGTCGATCTGCGCGCGCAAAATATCGGGCGGCACGGCGTGGATGGCGCGCACGCCGGTGCTGTTTTGCGCCGTCAGCGCGGTCACAGCGGTCATGCCAAAACAGCCCAGGGCGGCAAAGGTTTTCAGGTCGGCCTGGATGCCGGCGCCGCCGCTGCTGTCCGAGCCGGCGATCGACAGGACCCGAGGGTAGTGCCGAACAGCTTCACAATTCATAGCTGCTTGTCCTTTATTTATATCGGATTGATGGCAATTTCATGCATAAGAGCAAAGTCAACGCAAGCGCCTGTCTGATCGTTCATCGCCCGCCGCAGGTGGCCGCGCCATCGGTCTGTTTGCCCGTCGGTCCATCGAACAGCCTGCGCAGCGATCGCGCCGCCAAGGCGGGATCCGCGACCGCGCAGATGGCGCTGACCACCGCCAGGCCGTCGGCGCCAGCGTCGATTAGCTCGGCGGCGTTGTGCTGCTGAATGCCCCCGATGGCGACCAGCGGCAGGCGTGTCATGGCGCGCAGCCGACGCAGCCCGTCCAGTCCCCAGGGCGGCGCCGTATCGGTCTTGGTCGGCGTGGCAAACACCGGGCTGACCCCGAGGTAGTCGACCGGCAAGCCGACCGCACGGGCCGCATCGTGCGGCGTCTCCACCGACCAGCCGATGAAGACGTCGGGCGGCAGCAGTCGCCGCGCCAGCGCCACCGGCATGTCCGACTGCCCCAGATGCACGCCCTGCGCCGCGCACGCCAGGGCCACGTCGACGCGGTCGTTGATGACCAGCGGCACGCCCAGCGGGCGCAGCAGGTCGACCAGCGCCTGTGCCAGCGCAACAAAGTCGCGCGTCGATGCGGTCTTTTCGCGCAATTGCACACACGTCACACCGCCCTGCACCGCTTGCCGCACGACGTCGGTCAAACGACGCCCGCGCAGCGCTGGCTGGTCGGTGACCAGGTAGACCCGCAGACAGTCAAGCAGATTCAGACGCATGGCGAAAGTAAATGGTCATGCAGTTCGGCCAGCGAACAAAAGCGGTCAACTGCGCAATCTCGGCTCATGCGCGTCCACCGCCAACTTCAGGCGCTGCACAAACGTCGTCTCGTCCAGCAGTTGCAACTGGTCGAGCAAGCTGATTTGCAAACTGCCGACGCCCGCGCCGCGGCCGATGACCTGCGCCGCAGCGACCTCGCCGGCAACGCCCAAGTAAGCCATCGCCGCAACCGTGGCGCGCCAGGCGTCGGGTTGCACCGCGCAGAAGGCGCCAACCAGCGCCGTGGCCGAGCAGCCAACGCCGGTGATGCGCGTCAACCATTCGTGGCCATTGGCCAGGCAGACGTGGCGTCCACTGGCATCGAACACATGGTCAAGCGCACCGCTGATGCAGACCACGCCACCGGTTTGCCGTGCCAGGCCACGCGCGGCGTGCAGCGCGTCGGCAACCGCCGCGCCGCTGTCGACGCCACGCGTGCGCACGGCAACACCGGCAACGCTCATGATTTCTGAGGCATTACCGCGGATGACCGACGGCATGGCCACATCAAGCAACGACTGAATGCTCTCGTTACGATAACTGGTCGCACCTGCGCCAACCGGGTCAAACACGATTTTGATGCCGCGTTGCGCGGCCACGGCCAAGGCCCGGCGCATGCTCTCAATCCAGTAAGGCTCGAGCGTGCCGACGTTGAGCACCAGCGCTTGCGCGATGGCCGCCATGTCGGCCACTTCCTCGTGCGCGTGCGCCATCACCGGCGCGGCACCCATGGCCAGCAGCACGTTGGCGTTGAAGTTCATGACCACCAGATTGGTGATCGAATGCACCAGTGGATGCTGGCTGCGCACGGCGCAGACGTCGCTCCAGAGCTCAGACGCAGACAAAGGGGAAGCAGCGGTTTTGGCCATGACGGATCCTGGTTAACGATCCGGGGGGCTGCTGGCGCAACGAACGTTGCGAACGCTTTCCTACGCTGGCATGACCCAGATCAGGTTCGAAGAGTATTTCTCAGCCACCCGACCGGGCGGCACCTCTAGCGGGGCGGGATTATGCCGCAGCACTCTCCGGGTCAACATCGATGCGCCGCCGCCGGAGCAGCCGTCGGCCGGTCGGCGCGGTTTTGTGACGTAGAATTTTGCGCAGTCAGGAGAGAGTTGTCGCATCAAGCGCCGACCGCCGAAGGCGCAGAGCGGCTGATTGCAGCCACTTGAACGCTCAGGCAAAAGGACTGACCAACGCCGTGTGTGCTTGCAAAACTGCACGGCGATACCCCACTGGAGAGAGAGGTCCGGCGCAGACAAGCCTGGCCTCCACCGAAGGAGCAACCTGCCAGCGCGCAGCGAATCTCTCAGGTAAAGCGGACAGCGGGGGCAGCGCAGGGT
>JBBIGT010000032.1:0-20079 GCA_037447395.1 Comamonadaceae bacterium
GCCTTGCAGGCGCCGGGCTTCAGCGACGCCGAGGTCAAGACCTTTGCCGACAGCGTGCGCCAGGACCTGCTGCGCGTGCCCGATGTGGCCAAGGTCGAACTGTTTGGCGTGCAGGACGAAAAGCTTTACGTCGAAATTTCCCAACAGCGCCTGTCGCAGATGGGCCTGAACATGAGTGCGGTGCTGGCGCAACTGGCGCAGCAGAACGCCGTCGAGTCGGCCGGTGCCGTGCAGACGCCGCTGGACGTGGTGCAGGTGCGCGTGGCCGGCCAGTTTCAGGCCGTCGAAGAGCTGGCGGCGATGCCGATCCGCGGCGCGTCCGGGCAACAGCTGCGGCTGGGTGATCTGGCGACCGTTCGCCGTGGCGTCGTCGATCCGCCGGCGGTCAAGGTGCGCTTCCAGGGCGAGCCGGTGGTGGCCGTCGGTGTGTCGATGGCCAAGGGCGGCGACATCATCGCGCTGGGTCAGGCGTTGCGCGCGGCGCTGCCGGGCATCGAGCAGCGCCTGCCGACGGGCGTGCGCCTGGCGCAGATCCAGGACCAGCCGGCCGCGGTGGCGACGTCGGTCAACGAGTTCGTCAAAGTGCTGATCGAAGCGGTCAGCGTCGTCTTGCTGGTGAGCTTTTTGAGCCTCGGCTTGCACAAACGCCCGGGGTCGCAGCCGCTGTGGCGGCGCTGGACGCTGGACGTGCGCCCGGGCCTGGTGGTGGCGATCACCATTCCGCTGGTGCTGGCGATGACGTTTCTGGCGATGAACTACTGGGGCATCGGTCTGCACAAGATTTCGCTGGGCTCGTTGATCATCGCCCTGGGGCTGCTGGTTGACGACGCCATCATTGCCGTCGAGATGATGGTGCGCAAGATGGAGGAGGGCTTCGACAAAGTGCGCGCGGCCACCTTTGCCTACGAAATTACGGCCATGCCGATGCTCACCGGCACGCTGATCACCGCCACTGGTTTTTTGCCGATTGGCCTGGCGCACTCGGCGGTGGGTGAATACACCTTTGCCATTTTTGCCGTGACGGTGATTGCGCTGTGCCTGAGCTGGATCGTCTCGGTGTACTTTGTGCCGTACTTGGGCGTGCGCTTGCTGAAAAGTCCGCCGCACGTCCAGGTCGCCGCCGACGCCGCGCCGATCGATGCGCCGGCCGCCGCGCTGCGCCAGCTGCACGACATGTACGACACGCCGTTCTATCTGGCGTTTCGCCGCGCCGTCAACGCCTGCGTGCGCCACCGCTGGCTGACCATTGGCGTCACCGTCGCCTTGTTTGCGCTGGGCATCGTCGGCATGGGCCGGGTGCAGCAACAGTTCTTTCCGGACTCCAGCCGCCCGGAGATCACTGTCGACCTGTGGTCGCCCGAGGGCACGTCGTTCGCCAGTACCGAGCGGGTCGCCCAAGGCGTCGAGGCGCGGCTGCTGCGCGAGCCCGGGGTGCGCTCGGTGGCGCAGTGGGTCGGCGCCGGTGTGCCACGGTTTTACTTGCCGCTGGAGCAGATTTTCCCGCAGAGCAACGTCTCGCAGCTGATCGTCATGCCCAAAGACCTGGCCACGCGCGACGCCCTGCTGCAGCGCTTGCCGGTGCTGCTGGCGCAGGAGTTCCCCGAGGTGCGCGGGCGCGTCAAGTTGCTGGCCAACGGGCCGCCGGTGGCCTACCCGGTGCAGTTCCGCGTTGTCGGCAGCGATGCGGCGCTGCTGCGCCAGCGTGCCGACGCGGTCAAGGCGGTGATGCAGCAAAGCCCGAACACGCGCGGCGTCAACGACAACTGGAACGAGTCGGTCAAGGTCATGCGCCTGCAGGTCGACCAGGCCAAGGCGCGCGCGCTGGGCGTGACAAGCCAGTCGATCGCCCAGGCGGCGCACACCTTGCTCGGTGGCGTCACCGTTGGTCAATACCGCGAGGGCGACAAGCTGATCGACATCGTGCTGCGCCAGCCATTGGCCGAGCGCGACGCCATTAGCGACATTGCCAACGCCTACCTGCCCACCAGCGCCGGCGCGTCGGTGCCGCTGTTGCATGTGGCCAAGCCGGTGTTTGCCTGGGAGCCGGGGGTGCTGTGGCGCGAAGGGCGCGACTACGCCATCACCGTGCAGTGCGATATTGCCCAGGGTTTGCAAGGCGCCACGGTGACGCAGGAGCTGTTGCCCAAGCTGCGCGCCCTGGAGGCCACTTGGGCCACCGATGGGGCGGGCGCGGCGCGCATCGACGTCGCCGGTGCCGTCGCCGAAAGTGCCAAGGGTTCGTCGTCGATTGCCGTGGGCGTGCCGGTGATGTTGTTCGTTACCTTCACCTTGCTGATGTTGCAATTGCACAGCTTCAGTCGGGCGTTGCTGGTGTTTCTGACCGGCCCGCTGGGCATTGCCGGTGTGGCTGCGGCGTTGCTGCTGCTGAACCGGCCGTTCGGCTTTGTCGCGCTGCTCGGGGTGATTGCCCTGATGGGCATGATCCAGCGCAACTCGGTGATCTTGATCGACCAGATCGAGCAGGACCGGGCCCGCGGCGTGCTGGCCTGGGAGGCCATCGTCGGCGCGGCCACGCGGCGTCTGCGGCCGATTGTGCTGACCGCCGCGGCCGCCGTCCTGGCGATGATTCCGTTGAGCCGCTCGGTGTTCTGGGGGCCGATGGCGGTGGCCATCATGGGGGGGTTGATCGTCGCCACGGTGCTGACGCTGCTGGCCTTGCCGGCCATGTACGCGGCCTGGTTCCGGGTGACGCCGACCAGCCGCTGAGCGCCTGAATCGGCGCAGGCGTCGGGTTAAAATCCTCGCCGCACCAATTCCTGGGGGGCGGCGTTGACCCGCCCCCCTTTATTTGCGCGGGTGGCGAAATTGGTAGACGCACCAGGTTTAGGTCCTGACGCTGGTAACAGTGTGCGGGTTCGAGTCCCGCCCCGCGCACCACACTTTTTTGGAGAAAAACATGGCCGTTACCGTTGAAACCCTTGAGAAGCTGGAGCGCAAGATCACGCTGAGCCTGCCGATCGAGACGATCCAGTCTGAAGTGTCTGCCCGCCTCAAAAAGCTCGCCCGCACCGTCAAGATGGATGGCTTTCGCCCGGGCAAGGTGCCGGCCAACGTGGTGGCCCAGCGCTACGGCTACTCGGTGCACTACGAGGTCATCAACGACAAGGTTGGCGAAGCCTTCTTCAACGCCGCCAATGAAGCTGGCCTGCGTGTCGCCGGTCAGCCGAAAATCAACGAAAAAGAAGGTGCTGCTGAAGGCAACTATGACTTTGAAGCGGTTTTTGAAGTCTTTCCCGAGGTAAAGATCGGCGATCTGGCCAGCGCAGAAATCGACAAGGTCAGCGCCGACGTGTCTGACGCGGCCATCGAGAAAACCATCGACATCCTGCGCAAACAGCGCCGCACCTTCAGCCAGCGTGCCCACGACGCGGTGGCCGCGACCGGTGACCGCGTGACGGTCGACTTTGAAGGCAAGATCGACGGCGAACCGTTCGACGGCGGCAAGGCGCAAGACTTCCAGTTCATTCTGGGTGACGGCCAGATGCTCAAGGAATTTGAAGACGCCACCGCCGGTCTGAAGATGGGCGAGAGCAAGACCTTCCCGCTGGTCTTCCCGGCCGACTATCACGGCAAGGACGTCGCCGGCAAAACGGCGGACTTCATGGTCACCGTCAAGAAGATTGAAGCGGCGCACCTGCCGGACGTCAATGAGGCGTTGGCCAAGTCGCTCGGTATCGCCGACGCCAGCGTCGACGGCCTGCGCGCCGATATCAAGAAGAACCTCGAGCGCGAAGTCAAGTTCCGCGTGCTCAACCGCAACAAGACCGCCGTCATGGACGCGCTCATCGCCAAGGCTGAGCTGGACTTGCCCAACGCGGCGGTGCGTGCCGAGATGGACCGCCTGCTCGAGGCGGCGCGCGCCGACCTGAAGCAACGCGGCATCAAGGACGCCGACAAAGTAGCTATCCCCGACGACGTGTTCCGCCCGCAGGCCGAGCGCCGTGTGCGCCTGGGCCTGGTGGTGGCCGAACTGGTGCGTGCCAACCAATTGCAGGCCACGCCCGAGCAGATGAAGGCGCACATCGACGAGATGGCTGCCAGCTACGAAAAGCCCGATGAAGTGGTGCGTTGGTATTACAGCGACCGCAATCGTCTGGCTGAGATCGAGTCGGTGGTGCTGGAAAACAACGTCACCAACTTTGTTTTGGGGCAAGCCAAGGTAGCCGAAAAATTGGTCGGTTTTGACGAGCTGATGGCGCAAGCCTGAGCGCCGCGAAGCGCCAGCTGACATGGGGCAGGTGCCTGACTTGTGGTTGGGCATTTCTGCCCCATTTGCTTGGGGCTGCTCGGAATTGGCTACAGTAGCGCAAGTTTATTTGCTGACATCAAACAGTTCCCCATGAGGAGTGCAATGGATATTCAGAATCTGGGCATGGTGCCCATGGTCATCGAGCAGTCGGGGCGTGGCGAGCGCTCGTACGACATTTATTCACGGCTGCTCAAAGAGCGGGTGATCTTTCTGGTCGGTCCTGTTAGCGACCACGTGGCCAACCTGGTGGTGGCGCAATTGCTGTTTCTTGAGAGCGAAAACCCGGACAAGGACATTTCGTTCTACATCAATTCGCCCGGCGGTTCGGTCAGCGCCGGCATGGCGATTTTTGACACCATGAACTTTATCAAGCCGCAGGTCTCGACGCTGTGCACCGGCATGGCCGCCAGCATGGGCGCGTTCCTGCTGGCCGCCGGCGAAAAAGGCAAGCGCTTTGCCCTGCCCAATTCGAAGATCATGATTCATCAACCGTCGGGCGGCAGCCAGGGCCAGGCCACCGAGATCGAGATTGCCGCGCGTGAAATCATTAAAACGCGTGAGCAGTTGAACAAGATCCTGGCTGAGCGCACCGGGCAACCGATCGAACGCATTGAGCGTGACACCGAGCGTGACTATTACATGTCAGCGCAAGAGTGTCAGGAATACGGCCTGATCGATCAGGTCATTTCAAAGAGGGTGTGACGCAGATGGCCAAGGGTACTTCCGGCGACAAGACGCTGTACTGTTCTTTTTGCGGCAAAAGCCAGCACGAGGTCAAGAAACTCATCGCCGGCCCGTCGGTGTTTGTTTGCGACGAGTGCATCGAGCTGTGCAACGAAATCATTCGTGACGAACTGCCCGCCACCACCGAGTCGGGCGACAAGAATACGTTGCCAACGCCGGCCGACATCAAGGCCAACCTGGACAACTACGTCATCGGTCAGGAGCAAGCCAAGCGCATTCTGGCGGTGGCGGTGTACAACCACTACAAGCGCCTGCGCCACCAGGAAAAGGCCGGCAAGGGCGACGTTGAACTGGCCAAGAGCAACATCCGGAGTGGCGAAGCGCTCGGCTCGGGCAAGACGCTGCTGGCGCAAACGCTGGCGCGCATGCTTGACGTGCCCTTTGTCATGGCCGATGCCACCACCCTGACCGAGGCGGGCTACGTCGGCGAAGACGTTGAAAACATCGTCCTCAAGCTGCTGCAAAGTTGCAACTACGAGGTTGAACGCGCGCAGCGCGGTATCGTCTACATCGACGAGATCGACAAGATTTCGCGCAAGTCCGACAACCCGTCGATCACCCGCGACGTCTCGGGCGAGGGCGTGCAGCAGGCGCTGCTCAAGCTGATCGAAGGCACCATGGCCAGCGTGCCGCCGCAAGGGGGGCGCAAGCACCCCAATCAAGATTTTGTCCAGGTCGATACCACCAACATCCTGTTCATCTGCGGCGGCGCTTTTGCCGGGCTTGAAAAAGTCATTGAGAACCGCACCGAATCGTCGGGCATGGGTTTCAGCGCCACCGTCAAGAGCAAGCGCAACCGCGACCTGACCGAGGTGTTCAAGGAAGTCGAGCCCGAAGACCTGATCAAGTTCGGCCTGATTCCGGAACTGGTGGGGCGCATGCCGGTGGTGGCCACGCTGGGTGAACTGGCCGAAGATACGTTGGTGCAAATCCTCACCGAACCGAAGAACGCGCTGGTCAAGCAATACAGCCAGTTGCTGGCGATGGAAAACGTCGAGCTGGAAATCCGTCCCGGTGCGCTCAAAGCGATCGCCAAGAAGGCGCTGGCACGCAAAACCGGCGCACGCGGCCTGCGCTCGATCCTTGAACAGGCGCTGATTGACACCATGTTCGACCTGCCCAACGCCAGCAACGTTGAAAAAGTGGTTCTGGACGAATCCACCATCACTGACAACAAGGCGCCGCTGCTGGTCTATCGTGACGTCGCCAAAAAGGCTTGATGAAGCCTGTGTTTGCGCGCGTTTTGCCTTCTTCGCAAGGCGTACCCGGCGCTGATAATTTGGCACCGAACCAAGGATGATGTATGTCTGGTCAAACCCTGTTGCCCGCTGATCCCATCGATTTGCCATTGCTGCCGTTGCGCGACGTGGTGGTCTTTCCGCACATGGTGATTCCACTGTTTGTCGGCCGGCCCAAAAGCATCAAAGCACTCGAAGCGGCGATGGCCGCCGAGCGGCGCATCATGCTGGTGGCGCAAAAGGCCGCTGCCAAAGACGAGCCGGTGGTTGCCGACTTGTTCACGGTGGGTTGCGTGTCGACCATTCTGCAAATGCTCAAACTGCCCGACGGCACGGTCAAGGTGCTGGTCGAAGGCCAGCAGCGGGCGCTGGTGCACCATGTCGACGACGGTGAGTCGCACTTCGTCGCCACCGTCACGCCGGTGACCGTCGCTGATGCCGTGCCGCCGCTGACCAAGGCTGAGACCAGCGAGATTGAAGCGCTACGCCGCGCGGTGATGCAGCAGTTTGACCAGTACGTCAAACTCAACAAGAAAATCCCCCCCGAAATTCTGACGTCGATTGCCAGCATCGACGACGCCGGGCGGTTGGCCGACACCATTGCCGCGCACCTGCCACTGAAACTTGAAAACAAGCAGGGTGTGCTGGAACTTTCGGCGGTCAAGGAGCGTCTGGAAAACCTCTTTGAGCAACTCGAGCGCGAGGTCGACATCCTCAACGTCGACAAAAAAATTCGCGGCCGGGTCAAGCGGCAGATGGAAAAAAACCAGCGCGATTTTTACCTCAACGAGCAGGTCAAGGCGATCCAGAAGGAGCTGGGCGAGGGCGAAGACGGCGCCGACATCGAAGAGATCGAGAAAAAAATCAAGGCCGCCAAAATGCCCAAAGAGGCGTTGAAGAAGGCCGAAGGCGAGGTCAAGAAACTCAAGCTGATGTCGCCGATGTCGGCCGAGGCGACGGTCATTCGCAACTACGTCGACGTGCTCGTCGGCCTGCCGTGGGCCACCAGGACCAAGATCAAACACAACCTGACCAACGCCGAAAAAGTGCTCAACGAAGACCACTACGGTCTGGACAAGGTGAAAGACCGCATTCTGGAATACCTGGCAGTGCAGCAGCGGGTCGACAAGCTCAAGGCGCCGATTTTGTGCCTGGTGGGGCCGCCCGGTGTTGGCAAGACGTCGCTCGGTCAGTCGGTCGCCAAGGCCACCGGGCGCAAGTACGTGCGCATGGCGCTTGGTGGCGTGCGCGACGAGGCCGAAATTCGTGGTCACCGCCGCACCTACATTGGCGCCATGCCGGGCAAGGTGTTGCAAAGCCTGACCAAGGTTGGCACGCGCAACCCGCTGTTCTTGCTCGACGAGATCGACAAGCTCGGCACTGACTTTCGGGGTGACCCGTCCAGCGCGCTACTGGAGGTGCTTGACCCCGAGCAGAACCACAAGTTTGGTGACCACTATGTCGAGGTCGACTTTGACTTGAGCGACGTGATGTTTGTCGCCACCAGCAACTCGATGAACATTCCGCCGGCGCTGCTCGACCGCATGGAAGTCATCAAGCTGGCTGGCTACACCGAAGACGAAAAAACCAATATCGCGCTCAAGTACTTGTTGCCCAAGCAGTTGCGCAACAACGGTGTCAAGGCGTCCGAGTTGCTGGTGACCGAAGACGCGGTGCGTGACATCGTGCGCTACTACACGCGCGAGGCGGGTGTGCGCTCACTGGAGCGCGAGATCTCCAAAATCTGCCGCAAGGTGGTCAAAGCCTTGCAGCTCAAACAGATGGCTGGCCAGGTCATGGTGACCGGCGAGAACCTGAACGACTTTTTGGGTGTGCGCAAGTACGACTTTGGTCGCGCAGAAAAGAAGAATCAGGTCGGTCAGGTCGTCGGCCTGGCGTGGACCGAAGTGGGCGGTGACCTGTTGACCATCGAGGCCGCCATGATGCCCGGCAAGGGCGTCATCACTCGCACCGGGTCGCTGGGCGACGTGATGAAAGAGTCGGTTGAAGCCGCGCGCACGGTGGTACGCAGCCGCGCGCACCGTCTGGGCATCAAGGACGAGTTTTTTGAGAAAAAAGACATCCATATTCACGTTCCCGACGGTGCCACGCCCAAGGATGGCCCGAGCGCCGGTGCCGCCATGACCACGGCGTTTGTCTCGGCCATGACCGGCATTCCGGTGCGCTGTGATGTGGCCATGACCGGTGAGATCACCCTGCGCGGCGAGGTGACCGCCATCGGCGGGCTGAAAGAAAAGTTGTTGGCCGCGCTGCGCGGTGACATCAAGACGGTGCTGATTCCGCAGGACAACGCCAAGGACTTGCAGGACATTCCGGAAAACGTCAAGAACGGTCTCGAGATCGTGCCCGTGCGCTGGATCGACAAGGTGCTGGAACTGGCTCTGGAGCGGCTGCCCGCACCCTTGCCGGACGATGAACCGGTGGCTGTTGCGCCGGCGGTTGCGGTGGCTGAACAAAACGTCTTGACCGGGACGGTTAAGCACTGATTTTTCGCCTATAATTGCCGGCTTGCGACGCGGGAATAGCTCAGTTGGTAGAGCGCAACCTTGCCAAGGTTGAGGTCGAGAGTTCGAGACTCTTTTCCCGCTCCAAATAATTCTTGCGGGAATAGCTCAGTTGGTAGAGCGCAACCTTGCCAAGGTTGAGGTCGAGAGTTCGAGACTCTTTTCCCGCTCCAGACAAAAAAGGAAGCTTCGGCTTCCTTTTTTTACGCCCATTCGCCCGTCACTTCTTGAGCAAGGTCGACGGCCGGGTCACTTTGGGTTCAAACCGGTGGTGCCTGGCGCCAAACGTGCGCAAAATGCGCTGCACATAGTTGTGTGTCTCCTGGTACGGCGGCACGCCCCTATAGCGCTCCACCGTGCCTTCACCGGCGTTGTAGGCGGCGGCCACCAGCGCCACATCGCCCTCAAAATAAGATAGCAGCCAACGCAGGTAAGACAGGCCGCCACGAATGTTTTGTGTCGGGTCAAACGCGTTCCCCACGTTAAAACGCTGGCTCGTTTCGGGAATCAGCTGCATCAACCCACGCGCATTCTTGGGTGATACGGCGGCGGCGTCAAAGTTGGATTCGGCGGCGATGATGGCGAGCGCCAGCTGCGGCTCGACATTAAAGCGCGGCGACAGTTTGTGCACCAGGTCGTAAATTTTCTTTGGCGCAATCAGCGAGTAGTCGACCGGTGCCATTGGCTCGACGGAGGTCACCCGTGTTGGCTCGGGTTCGGTTGGCGCTTGCGGTTCAGGCGGGCGCATGCAGTCGGGCATTTGCGCCACGACGCTGCCCAGTGTGGCCAAGTTGCGCTGGGCGACTTCGATGCCCTGTTCGGCGGCGACATGGAAGAAGAACGCCGCGACGCCGTCGTCTCGTGTGACACCGCGACCGTTGGCGTACATCCAGCCCAGGTTGAACTGTGCGTCGGCGTCGCCCAGGCGCGCGGCATGGCAATACAGGGTAGCGGCGGCCAACAGGTCGCGCGGCACGCCCTCGCCGTGTTCCAGTGCTTGCGCTTGCGCCCGCAGCGACGTCGCCGCACCGCGGTCTGTACCATCGATTTGCGCCAGTACGGCGCCACTAGCGACCGCGCCGGCAGCCGCCAGTAACTTGATCAATGGGGAGACCTGCAGGTTGTGCATGATGTGTTGTCCGGGGGGTAGCTTAACTTCTTTGGCCGCTTGGCCATGGGCGTCTGCGCGCAACGTTGCGGTGATAATGCCACCAAGCTAAACGGGATGAGTGATGACAGAGCCAGTGCAAGCGCCAGAATCGGGCCAAGCCTCGGCCCACCCTCCAGTTGCCATGTTGATGGGCGTCGAAAAAACCTATCACATGGACGACGTTAGCGTGCCGGTCATCAAAGGCGTCGAAATCCTGGTGCGTCACGCCTGCTTTACCGTGGTGCTGGGGCCGTCAGGCAGCGGCAAAACGACGCTGCTCAACATGATCGGTTGCATCGACCGGCCCGACGCCGGCGAGGTGAACATTGCCGGCTGCAACGTGGGTGAATTGTCGGACGACGCGCTGTCGGACTTTCGCGCCAAGAACATCGGCTTCATTTTCCAGAACTTCAACCTGCTGCCGGTGCTCAGCGCCTACGAAAACATTGAGTACCCGCTGATTCTGGCAGGTGTACCCGCCAGCATTCGCGGCCAGCGCGTGCCCCGATTGCTCGAAGCCGTTGGCCTGGCCGACCGCGCCAAAAACCTGCCTGGCCAGTTGTCCGGTGGCCAGCGCCAGCGTGTGGCCATTGCCCGCGCACTGGTGCGCAGGCCCAGGCTGATCATCGCCGACGAACCCACCGCCAACCTCGACAGCCAGACCGGCGCCGGCATTCTGGCGTTGATGCGGCACATGGTGACGCACAACAAGATCTCGTTCCTCTTTTCGTCGCACGACCGCGAGGTGATGCGCGCCGCCGACGACACCATCTTCCTGAAAGACGGTCTGATCCGCGGCATTCGCCGGCGCAACCTGGAGGCAGCGTCATGATGACCTTGTCGCTGGCGGTGCGTAACCTGCTGCGCAATCGGCGGCGCTCGCTGGCGACATTGCTGGCCATGGCGATTGGCTGTGCATCGGTCCTGCTGTTTGGCGGATTCAGTGGCAACATCAATCTGGAAATGCACTCACGGATCGTGCAGCGCGGTGGCCACCTGCAGATTCAGCATCGCGACTTTTACTTGTACGGCAGCGGCAACCCCACTGCCTACGGTATTGCCAACTACGACGGCATCCTGCAGGCGATCGAGGCAGATGCGGAACTGCGGGACATGGTGCTGGTGGCGACGCCAACGCTGCAGTTTGGCGGCATCGCCGGAAATTACGCAGCCAGCGTCTCGCGTACCGTCATTGGCAGCGGCTTCGTGGCCAAAGACATCAATCGTCTGCGTCGTTGGAATGACTTTGCTCTGCGTTCCCAGGCGCCAGCATTTGCGCTGGAAGGCGCCGACCTGGATGCGGCCGTGGTCGGCACCGGTGTTGCCCGTATCTTGCAGTTGTGCGACGCCCTGAATGTGGCCAACTGTGCCAAGCCACAAGCTGAGAAAAAACCAGCGGGCAGCGCACTGCCCGACGACATAGCCCAACTCAGTGACCTTGAGGCACCTGCCGCTGCGCTCACCGGTGGCAAGCCGCGCGTCGAGGTGCTGGTGGTCAATGCCCGTGGCGCGCCCAATGTGACGTCGTTGCAAGTGATTCGTGCCGAAGACCAGGGTTTCAAGGAGCTCGACGAGGTGACAGTGCTGATGCACCTGTCCAAGCTGCAGCAGCTTGTTTACGGCCAGTCACAACCCAAGGCGACGGCGATCATGCTGCAGCTGCGTCATTCGGACCAACTCCCCGCCGCGCGTCAACGTCTGGCGCCGATCATTGAGAAATTTTCAGCCGACCAACCGCTGGCTGTGCTCGACTTTCGCACGTTGAATCCATTTTTTGTGCAGACTGAAGCGATGTTCGACACTATCTTTGGCTTCGTTTTTTTGCTGATCGGCGCCATCGTGCTGTTTACCGTCAGCAACACCATGAACACGGCCATCGTTGAGCGCACCGTCGAGATTGGCACGCTGCGCGCCATTGGCCTGCGTCGCGCCGGTATCCGCCGCTTGTTCGTCACCGAAGGCGCAATGTTGGGTCTGTGTGGGGCTTTGTTGGGTGTGGTGCTCGCCCTTGTGCTATCTATTTTGATAAACCGGCTGGATATTCCTTGGGTGCCACCCAGCACCATCGAACCGGTTCCATTGACCATTCGAGTCTGGGGCGAAACCCGCATGATCGTTAGTACCGCGCTGGGCTTGATCGTCATTGCCGTCCTGTCCGCTTGGTGGCCGGCTTACCGCGCGGCAAAATTGAATGTGGTTGACGCCTTGCGTCACGCATGAAAGGCAACAAAGCATGCTGAGTAGATTTATTTTGACCGTGCTGATGTTCCTGCTGGTGCGGGGGGGCAACGCGGCACCTAACGCCAATGCCATTCTTGCCGCCAGTGACGCCATTCGCAACCCCGGCCAGCCGTTTCGTGTAACGGTGACGCTGACCGAGTTTCAAAAAGGCAAACAGGTCGACAGCAACACACTGACCAGCTACTCACGCACCCAAGCCGGCGGCCAGTTCGCCAGCTTGGTGCGCTTTGTGCTGCCGGCCCGCGACGCGGGCAAGTTGATGCTCAAGAACGGCAACGACATGTGGTTTTTTGACCCCACCAGTAAAGCCAGCGTGCGCCTGTCGCCGCAGCAACGGTTGCTGGGCCAGGCTTCCAACGGCGACGTGGCGACGGTCAACCTGGCCAAGGACTATAAACCCGTGCTGGTGGCGCAAGAAGAAGTGCAAAACGGCGAACGGCAAAAGCGCGACGCTTACAAACTGCTTTTGTCGGCCATCACACCCGACGTCACCTACGCCAGTATCGAGATGTGGGTCGACGTGCAAAACAACCGCCCGATCAAGGCGCGGTTTTTTGCCGAGTCAGAGCGTTTGCTCAAGACGGTGTACTACCGCAAATACCAGATGCAACTGGGCGCCGAGCGCCCCACAGAATCGGTCATCATCGACGGGCTTGATCCACAGTCGGTGACGTTGATGCGTTTTTCAGACTATGCGGCGCGCGCCATTCCAGACACCTGGATGCAGCGTGACTTTCTGCCGCGCTTTCAACCGGAGTAGAGCTATGTGTGGTTCAGTGATTCATCGTGCGACTTGGCGTCGCTCGGCCGTCGTGCTGGCGATGTTGGCAGCGTTTGGCGCTCAGGCCCAGGAAGATGCGCTTAGTCTGGAAAGCGCCCCGGCCGAGCCGGTCCAGGCGACGCGTCACACCAAAATGTCGCTGGAGGCGTCGTTGGGCAACAACAGCCAACGCAACTCCCTGATGAGTACCGACGTCCGCCGTGCGTCATTTGACCTGCTTTACAGCGACAAAGTTGCCCCGAACTGGCGCGCTGTGCTCTCAAACCGTCTCGACGCCATCCATCCGGCGGTGGCCGGCGACGATGCCACCATCAACAGCCTGCGTGAGGCGTACCTGAGTTGGCAGCCGGGCACAGGCGACACCGTGTTTGACCTTGGCCGCATCAACGTGCGCAGCGGTCCCGGCTATGGCTACAACCCGACCGACTTTTTTCGCGACGGCAGCTTGCGTGTGCTGACCAGCGCCGACCCTTTTGCCTTGCGGCAGAACCGTTTGGGCACGGTGCTGTTGCGTGCGCAGCGCCTCTGGAGTGACGGCTCGTTGTCTCTGGCGTACTCGCCGAAATTGGCCGACGCACCGAGCCGTGACGGCTTGAACCTTGACCTGGGTTCAACCAATAATCGTGACCGCGTCTTGATGACGCTGGGCACACAGTGGTCGCAGCGCTTGAATAGCCAATTCCTGCTGTACAAAGACGATAACCAGTCGGCCACGCTGGGCGCCAATCTGACCGCCTTGCTGTCCGATGCCGCAACGGCGCACCTGGAGTGGACACACGGCAGCGAGGCTGACTTGCAGAGCCGCGCCTTGGGCCTGGCAACGGCCACCGTCACACGCCATCGCCTGGTTGGTGGCGTCACCTACACGACGCTGGGAAAGACGTCGATTACCGCCGAATACCATTACAACGGCTTTGGTCTGAATCAAGCAGGATGGGCGGTACTGGGCGCCACGCCGGGGGCGCAGTTGAGTTACCTGAACGCGGCATTGCGCTTACAGGAATTAGCGCCGCAGCAGGCGTACCTGATCTATGTCACGCAAAAGGGCTTGGGCCTGAAAGACCTGGATCTGACCGCTTACTTGCGTTTCAATCCGGGCGATGACAGCAAGCTGGCCTGGCTGGAACTGCGCCACCGCTGGGCAAAATACGACCTCAGCCTGCAGTGGCAGCAGAACATGGGCAGCCCCAGCAGTGAATTCGGCGTCTTGCCCGAAGCACGCTTGATTCAGGTGCTGGGCAATTACTATTTTTAACGCCGAACAGCAAAAAGCCCGCCGAAGCGGGCTTTTTGACTACAGAAGCAAGCGGGTTGCTTTACTTGGCTTGACTGCGACGACGTTGCAGACCGGCCAGACCGGCCAGACCCAGACCGAGCAGAGCCAGTGAACCCGGCTCAGGGATCGAGTTGCCTTTCAAGTCAACGGTACCGAACAGCAGAGGACGCTTCGTGTCAGGATCACTACTGCCCGTGGGTTGAAAGGACGACGTGAACACCATGTCCGCGCCATTGAGTTGCGTATTGGTGTCGAAGTTGGTCATCGCCAAACCGCCGACTACGTCCAAGAGCGCTGTACCGTTACCGCCGTCACTGCCTGTACCGATGTTGACACCTGAACCGACCAAATCGCCATTGCCAACCAAACTCAGCCAAAGCGTGCCGTCGGAAGATGAGGCGACCGAACCGGTGTAGTCGGGGGTGTGATCAACGAACACATCGACGGCCAAATTGTTGAATACAAAATTGGCTGCGTTACCACCAGTGGGCGTCACAGAAACCAGATTCATCGAGAACGTATAGGTCAATTCGCAACCAGGGCAGAAAGCCGATTGGTTGGCAACGGAACTGTTGAGGTTGTTGATGACGCCACGGCCCGAAACGGTGTCGCCAGGCGTGCCATTGGTGGACACCTCAAACAACCCACCGTTGGAGGCAAAGTCGGTCAAAAGGGGCAAACCGAAAGTAGATTCCGGGTCCCAAATTACGCCGCCGACGTTGATCAAGCTGGCAGACGCCGACATGCTGGTCAAACCGAGCAAGGCCGACACGCCCAGAGAGAGAAGAGTCTTTTTCATTTCATTTACTCCGTAAGTTAAAAAACATGAACTTGAAGCTTGGACGCCTACCAGATCACGCCAGAATATAAGCAGAGATCGTGCCAACAATTAATGATCTATATAAATCAATAAGTTACGTTCACCCTGATACATCTGTAAGCATCAACTGTAATGAAATCCGACAGTGTTTGGTGCGCTGGCGTGGGGCGCAATCAGGTAGTCGACCAAGGCGCGGCGGCCGCTGGTGACCGTGGGCGCCGTCGCGCGGCCGACGCGCACGACCATCATCGGTGTCTGTCCAGGCGCAATCGCCTGCCAACCTTGCCGTAGGGCGGTGCGCAATTGCGCTGATGCACCGTCTATTGCGTCAGCGGGGTGGACTAGGACGGCCGACGCCGCCAAGGGCTGAACGGCCAAGCCGAGTTGTGTTGCACACAGCCAAACACGTTGCAGCGCCGCGCCTGACGCCAACGCACCGGGTTCGGTGGGCAGAGCCGTCATTACCAGTCCGAGTGCCGGTGCTTGCCAAGCCGGCAACCAGCCGGCACGCCAACCGATCAACCGGTGTAGGCCTAGTTTTGTTAGTGGTTTCATGATCGACCAGTGGCGTAGCGCCTTGAACAGCGGTCGTATCGGTGCTTCTATTTCAAGAGCGGCTGGCGGCAGGGCCCAAGCCGCGCTGGCGGTCCACGATAAATCGAAGCGAATCGACGAAAAAAGGTCGCGATGCAGTTGTTGCCGTAGAAAACGCTCGCTTTCGGCTTGCCAGATCAGGCGCAGCGCCTGGCGTCGCGCGACGCCGTGCAACCACAGCAACTGCGCGCCTTCGGCGCCAGTGGCCGCCTCCGTCAGCGCGTCAGCTTCAGCACCCGTCAAGGCCGGGCCGCCGTACATTTTGCGATTGGTGTGTCGCTTTGCAATGGCTGTCGCGAGCGGATCGGCGGTGACCGTGGGCATTGCCGTCAGTGAAATTTGCGCCATGGGCGCTGCGGCGTTGGCGGTGAACCACTGCGCTTGGGCGATCAGGCCGAGTTGGCTGGCACGCAACCGCATGTTCTCGACCACCGCACCCAGCGAAATCAAGCCTAAAACTCGTCGTAGCGGTTCATGGCAGGCGGCGAACGCCTCGCTTGGCCACAAAACGACCGTGTCGCCTTTGAGCTCCAGTCGAAAAACATGCTCGTTGTCGGCGGACGGCGCTAGGACCCCCGCTTGTGCGATCTCGCGCAACACGTCATGCAGCATTGATTGGCACTCCTGCGTTGTATGTAAAGGCCCCCGACGGTGCAAGACTGCCCGAGCCGCTCGTCACCCGGGCGGTGCTTAGAATGACTCGCCCGCTGTCCGCTTGCGTGGAAATTATGCCCAGCCCAAACCATAAGTCCATGGCCTCAACCATTTCTTTCGACTACACCCAAGCCTACTCCCGCAACATCGGCTGGGTAACAGCCGCCGAGCAGCAGAAGTTGCGCCAGGCGCGCATTGCCATCGCTGGCCTGGGTGGCGTTGGCGGGGCGCATTTGCTGACGCTGGTGCGCCTGGGCATTGCCAACTTCAACATCGCCGACTTTGACGATTTCGACGTGCACAACATCAACCGCCAGGCGGGTGCGTCGATGCCGCACATGGGGCAACCCAAGCTCGACACCATGGCCCGGCTGGCGCGCGACATCAACCCGGAAATCGACTTGCGCTTGTTTGCGCAAGGTGTGCAGCCTGACAACGTCGACGACTTCTTGAAAGACGTCGACGTTTACGTCGATTCGCTCGACTTTTTTGCGCTGCCGGCGCGGCGCATGATGTTTGCCAGGTGCCATGCCAGAGGCATCCCGGCGTTGACGGCGGCGCCGCTGGGCATGGGTGTCGCTTTTCTTTACATCAGCCCAAAGGGCATGAGTTTTGAGGACTACTTCAGGGTCGAAGGCCATCCCGAGCAAGAGCAATACGCGCGCTTCATTGCCGGTCTGTCGCCGGCCATGCTCAACCGTGACTATCTGGTGGCGCCCGAGGCGGTGAACTTTGCCGAGAAGCGTGGCCCATCGACGATCATGGCGTGCGACCTGTGTGCCGGGGTCATGGGCACGTCGGTGCTGAAAGTGTTGCTCGGGCGTGGCGACATCAAGGCCGCGCCGTGGGGCATGCAGTTTGACGCCTACCACCAGAAGCTCAAATTCACCTGGCGCCCGTTCGGCAACGCCAACCCGCTGCAGCAACTGCTGCTCAAGTTCATCCGGCCGGTGCTGCGCGGTGAGAAAAAGCCCTGAATTCAGGGGGATGGCGTGCGGGTCAAGCCCGCAATGACAGTCCAACTACACCAACACTTCCACACAATCCGGGTGGCCCAAAAAACGCTGCGGGCTGGCGCTGGCACCGTAGGCGCCGCTCTGGAATACCACCACCAGGTCGCCCACGTCGGCGCGGGCAAGCAGCATGCGGTCGGCCAGCAAGTCCAGCGGCGTGCACAGCGGGCCGACGACGCTGGTGGTCTCCAACTCGGAGCTGTCCATGCGAGTGCCCACGCACACCGGGTAGTTCTTGCGCACCACCTGGCCAAAGTTGCCCGAGGCCGACAAATGGTGGTGCAGGCCGCCGTCGGTCACCAGATAGACCAGCCCACGAGAAACCTTGCGGTCGATCACACGCGCCACGTAGACGCCGGCCTCACCGACAAAATAGCGGCCCAGCTCGATCACCAGCTTGGCCTGCGGCAGCTCGGTCTGCGCGCGTTGCAGCAGTTGCGCCAGGTGGTCGCCAATGGGCGCCAGTTCGAGCCGCCTTTCACCGGGAAAGTACGGTATGCCAAAGCCGCCGCCCAAGTTCAAAAATCGCACCGGCGCGGGCGCGTTCTGTGACAGGCGCAGCGCCAGCTCATAAGACTTTTGCTGCGCCTCACAAATCGCCTCGGCACGCAGGTTTTGCGACCCGGCAAACAGGTGAAAGCCTTCAAACGCCAGGCCCGCGTCGGCAATGCGTTGCAGCAAATGCGGCACCTGCTCGGCATCGACGCCAAACTGCTTGGGGCCGCCGCCCATCTTCATGCCCGAGCCCTTGAGCTCAAAGTCGGGGTTGACGCGCACCGCCACGCGCGCGGGCAGCCCCAGCGCTTGCGACGCGTCGGCCAGCGGCCGCAGCTCACGAAAAGACTCCACGTTCACCAGCACGCCAGCGGCAACCGCCTGGCGCAGTTCGGCGTCGCGCTTGCCCGGCCCGGCAAAGCTGACTTCATGCGGGTTGGCACCGGCATCCAGCGCCACTTTGAGTTCACCAGCAGAGGCGACGTCGATGCCGTCGACCAGCCCAGCCAACAGCGCCACCACGGCAGGCATCGGGTTGGCCTTCATCGCGTAATGCAGTTCAATGGCCGCGGGCAGGGCGGCGCGCAGCTTGGCGACGCGGCTTTTCAACAGCGCGCGGTCGTACGCGTAAAAAGGCGTCTGGCCAACCTGCGCGGACAGGGTCGACAAACGTTTGCCGCCCACCACCAGTTCACCGCCTTGCGTGGCAAACTGGTTCATCGGGGCGTGGACGGGGAGTTGGCGGTCGGGGGTGGGCATGGCGTGAGTCCGTCCGGTGGGACGGATTGATGGCGGATTGATGGCGAAGTAGTTGGTGACCTGTCATGCTGCGTTCTGCCGCGCCAGCAACTGCGTGGCCAGCAGCTTGCGGTCGATCTTGCCATTGGGGTTGCGCGGCAGCGGCCCGGGCATGATCTCGATGTGTGCGGGCACCATGTACGCGGGCATCCGGTTGCGGCATTCGGACATCAAGTCATTTAGCACGCCAGCCCTTGTTGTATCTGCGGCAGTAGCTATCACATGGATAGCGTGCCCGAGGCTTTCGTGTTCCACGCCAAAGGCAATGCATTCGCCCACCAGTTGCGTGGCGTACAGGATCTCTTCCACCTCGGTGGGGCTGACGCGGTAGCCCGAGGTCTTCATCATCTCGTCGCGTCGGCCAATAAAGTACAAAAAGCCTTCACTGTCCTGGCGCACCGTGTCACCCGAGAACACCGCGTACTCGGGCAATTGCAAGCCCGCCTGGCGACCCGGCGCGTTGACCGGCAACAGCTTGTAGCGCTCGGCCGTTTTCTCGGCGTCGTTCCAGTAGCCCAGGCCGACCAGCGCGCCGCGATGCACCAGCTCGCCGGGCTCGTCGGCGGCGCACGGCGTGCCGTCTTCGCGCAGCACCAGAATCTCGGCGTTGGGAATCGCCTTGCCGATCGAATCGGGCCGACGGTCGACCTCGTCGGGCGGCAGGTAGGTCGATCGAAACGCTTCGGTCAGCCCGTACATCAAAAACGGCCTGGCCGCAGGGACACGCTGGCGCAGCAAGCCCAGCGTTTCACGCGGCATACGCCCGCCGGTATTGGCAAAGTAGCGCAGATGCGTGTTGATGGCTTGCGGCCACTGCAATTGTGATAGCTGGATGTACAGTGGTGGCACGCCCGTGAGGCCGGTGACCTTCTCGCGTTCCAGTGCCTTGAGGACGTCGCGCGGCAGCAGGTAGTTCAGCAGCACCACCCGTGCGCCGGCGTGGAAAGCCGTGGTCAGCTGGCTGAAACCAGCGTCAAACGACAAGGGCAGGGCGGCCAGCAGGGTGTCTTGCGCGGTGTTTCCCAGATAGCTGGCCACGCTCTTGGCGCCGGCGACCATGTTGCGGTGACTCAGCACCACGCCCTTGGGTTTGCCGGTGCTGCCCGACGTGTACAAAATGGCCACCATGTCGGTGTCGATCACCCGGTGCCCTGCGCGCTCCGTGCTGGCCAGCAGTTGCGCCCAATCGAGCACGGATTGCGGTTCGGGGCCTGCCATGCCAGACGGTGGCGTGGATTGCACGTCGGCGCTCGCTACCGTGGAGGCCGACGCAGCCGTCCCCGTCACCACCACATGGCGCAAATCCGGGCATTGCGCCAGCACCGGGCCCAGTGTTGCCAGCCGCTCGGGCGAAGTCACCAGCACGCGCACGTTGCAGTCACGCAGAATGAAACCCACCTGCTCGGGTTTGAGGATCGGGTTCACCGGCACAAACACCGCACCCGCGGCGGGAGCGCCAAAGCTGGCGATCACCGTTTCA
>JBBIGT010000033.1:0-19565 GCA_037447395.1 Comamonadaceae bacterium
CTGAACGCTTTGGGCACGGTGTCGGTGGTCATGATCGCCTGCGCGGCACGCAACCAGTTGTCGGAGCTGGCGTCGGCAATCGCGGCGTCCAAACCCGCTTCAATGCGCTCTACCGGCAGCGTTTCCATGATCACACCGGTGGAGAACGGCAGCACCTGCTGCGCCGCGATACCCAGTCGGTCAGCGAGCGCCTGACAGCTTTGCAAGGCACGCGCCAGCCCGTCGGCGCCGGTGCCGGCGTTGGCGTTGCCGGTGTTGACAACGATGGCGCGAATACCCGTCGCCCGCGCCAGGTGCGTGCGGCACACCTGCACCGGGGCGGCGCAAAAGCGGTTTTGCGTGAAGACGCCGGCCACCGCCGTGCCTTCGTCCAGCAGGACGACGGTCAAATCCTTGCGCTCGGCCTTGCGAATGCCCGCTTCGGTAACGCCCAGGCGCACGCCGGCAATGGGCAACAGATCAGCCGCCAGCGGCGCGGGTAAATGAACAGCCATTTTTTTGCGACTCCAATAGACCGTGATTGCGTGGTGACCGGCCCGCGGGTGTCAAGCCAGCTTGCCGTGGCAGTGTTTGTATTTTTTGCCGCTGCCACAAGGGCACGGTTCGTTGCGACCGACGCGGGCAACTTCCGGCTTGACCGTCGATTCGTCGACTGCCGTCTGCACTTCGCCGGTTTCGCTCGGCGCGCTGTAGGTGACGTTGCTGACGCGTTCGGCGCGGCTTTCCATTTCGGCAGCGGCCTGGTCGGCCTCTTCGTTGGACTGGATGCGCACCGTCATCAGCACCTTGGTCACTTCGTTCTTGATGGCGTCGAGCATCTGGCCAAACAGTTCAAACGCCTCGCGCTTGTACTCCTGCTTGGGTTGCTTTTGCGCGTAACCGCGCAGGTGAATGCCCTGGCGCAGATAGTCCAACGCGCTCAGGTGGTCGCGCCAATTGGTATCGATGCTTTGCAGCATGACCATGCGCTCGAACTGGGTAAAGTTTTCAGGACCAACCAGCGCCACCTTGGCGTTGAAGTTCTCGTTGGCTTTGGCCTGCACGGTCTGCAACAGGTCGTGGTCGGTGATGGCGCTGGCGTCGTTGACCTGGCGCTGCAGGTCCAGTTCAACCTGCCACTCGGCTGCAAGCACCTTCTCCAGCGCCGGCAGACTCCATTGCTCCTCGACCGACTCGGCCGGCACGTGCTGACGCACGACGTCTTCAAAGCAGCCGTCGCGAAGCCCCTGCACCTGCGCCGACAGGTCGCTGGCGTCAAGAATTTCGTTGCGCTGCTGGTAGATCACCTTGCGCTGGTCGTTGGCAACGTCGTCGTATTCAAGCAGTTGCTTGCGCATGTCGAAGTTGCGTGCCTCGACCTTGCGCTGGGCGCTCTCGATACTGCGCGTGACCATGCCGGCCTCGATGGCCTCGCCTTCGGGCATCTTCAGCTTGTCCATGATGGCGCGCACCCGCTCGCCGGCAAAGATGCGCATCAGCGAGTCGTCCAGACTCAGGTAGAAGCGGCTGGAGCCCGGGTCGCCCTGACGACCGGAGCGGCCACGTAGCTGGTTGTCGATGCGGCGCGACTCATGGCGCTCGGTGGCGATGATGCGCAGGCCACCCAGGCTCGTCACCAGCTCGTGGTCTGTGCTCCATTGCGCGCGCAAGTCGGCAATCTGTTGCTGCTTTTGCGCGTCTGACAGCGCGTCGTCGGCTTCAATCGCCTCGACCGTCTTGCCAATGTTGCCGCCGAGCACAATGTCAGTGCCGCGGCCAGCCATGTTGGTTGCGATGGTGATCATCTTCGGCCGTCCGGCCTGCGCCACGATGTCGGCCTCGCGGGCATGCTGCTTGGCGTTGAGCACCTGGTGCGGCAGCTTTTCTTTGCTCAGCAGCGCGGCGATGATTTCCGAGTTCTCGATCGACGTGGTGCCGACCAGCACCGGCTGGCCGCGCCCGAAACATTCACGGATGTCGGCAATCGCCGCGTCGTACTTTTCCTGGGTGGTCTTGTAGACGCGGTCGAGCTGGTCGTCGCGCCGGCTGGGCTTGTTGGGCGGAATGACCACCGTCTCCAGACCGTAGATTTCCTGGAACTCGTAGGCCTCGGTGTCGGCCGTGCCGGTCATGCCGGACAGCTTGGCGTAGAGCCGGAAGTAATTCTGGAAGGTGATCGACGCCATCGTCTGGTTTTCCGGCTGGATGGCCACACCCTCTTTTGCCTCCACCGCCTGGTGCAAACCTTCGCTCCAGCGCCGACCGGTCATCAGACGCCCGGTGAATTCGTCGACGATGACGACTTCGCCCGCCTGCACCACGTAGTGTTGGTCACGGTGGTACAGGTGCTGCGCCCGTAGCGCCGCATAGAGGTGGTGCATCAGCGTGATGTTGGCCGGGTCGTACAGGCTGGCGCCCTCGGGCAGCATGCCCAGCTCGACCATCAGGCGCTCGGCGTTTTCGTGGCCGCGTTCGGTCAGAAAAATCTGATGGCTTTTTTCGTCGACGGTGAAGTCGCCAACCTTGGTGATGCCTTCGCCGGTGCGCGGATCGGCTTCACCTTCTTGACGCTCGAGTTGCGGCACGATGCGCTTGATGGCGTGGTACAGGTCGGTCTGGTCTTCGGCCTGGCCACTGATGATCAGCGGCGTGCGCGCTTCGTCGATCAGGATCGAGTCGACCTCGTCGACGATGGCGTAGTTCAGGCCACGCTGCACCCGGTCGCGCGCCTCGTAGACCATGTTGTCGCGCAGGTAGTCGAAGCCGTATTCGTTGTTGGTGCCGTAGGTGATGTCGGCGCGGTAAGCGGCCTGCTTTTCGTCACGCGACATATTGGGCAGGTTGACGCCGACCGACAGCCCAAGAAAGTTGTAGAGCTTGCCCATCCACTGCGCATCACGGCCGGCCAGATAGTCGTTGACGGTTACCACGTGCACGCCCTTGCCCGGCAAGGCGTTCAGATAGACCGCCAGCGTTGACGTCAGCGTCTTGCCTTCGCCAGTGCCCATTTCGGAAATCTTGCCGTTGTGCAGCGACATGCCACCGAGCAACTGCACGTCAAAATGACGCATCTTCATGACGCGCTTGGAGCCCTCACGCACCACGGCAAACGCCTCAGGCAACAAACTGTCAAGCGCTTCACCTTGACTGATGCGCTGCTTGAACGCCTCCGTCTTGGCGCGCAAGGCGTCGTCGGGCAACTTTTCAAATTCAGCTTCCAGCGCGTTGATCTTGGCAACGGTGTGACGGTACTTCTTGAGCAGGCGATCGTTGCGGCTGCCGAAAATTTTGGTGAGGAAGTTGGTGGCCATGAATACGGCGTGCAAGCCGAGCCGGGTGCGGCTCGCGGGCAGCGCGGTCCTTTTTGATAGTCTGACTGAAATGGGGGCGAACGGTGCGGCAACAAGGCCAGGCCAATTGCCGTCCGCGCTCCGAGGTGCGGAGGATTTTACCTGTGCCCCACGACCACTGGCGCCCCGCGCTTGGCCGTGGCGCTGGCCCGGGCGAGCGCCACGGCCTGCCCAGCGTCGAGGAACTTTTGCGGGTCCTGCGGCGTACCAGCAACCCACACTTCGAAGTGCAAATGGGCACCGGTGGAGCGTCCGCTGGTGCCCACGTCGGCGATCTTCTGCCCGCGCCTGACCAGATCGCCCTTCTTGACCCAAACCCGCGCCGCATGAGCGTAACGCGTCAGCACGTCGTTACCGTGGTCGATTTCGACCATATTGCCGTACTCGGGGTGAAATTGCTGGGTGACGACAATGCCCCCCGCGGCCGCATGAATCGCCGTGCCCATCAAGGCCGGAAAGTCCAGCCCGGTGTGCAAGGACGACGCGCCCGTGATCGGGTCGATGCGCCAGCCAAACGGCGAGCCGACGTCACCATCCTGCACCGGCCGCTGCGTCGGCAGCAAAATGCGCTTCATCTTCTGGTCAAACAGTTCGGTTTCCAGACCGGTGAACGCTTGCGTACGTTGCACCGCCAACTGTTCCAGTTGACCGACCGCCTGCTCGACCTCGAGCAGCGACAGTGGCCGCGCCGCCACCAGAGCGCCGCCGGACCCCGCCGGGCTGACCGCCGGCGTCGGCGCGCCGGCCAGCCCGGCGACACGTTCACCCAACGATTCCAGTTGCGTCAGCTTGGCCTGCATCTCGCCCAGACGACGCGCCAGCAAATCGAGGTTCTCGCGCAGATAACGGTCACGCTGCGCGACGTCTTCGCGGGTCAACGTTTGAAACACGGCACCGATAATCGGCCAACCGTCACGCGCACCCTTGAGGACCACCCAGTGATACATGCCCACCGACAGCAGCACCAGCACCAAGGCGCTGGTCATGAGAGCCGCGAGCAGTTGGGTTCCCGTCAAATGGATGACGCGAGACCTGGCCAGCCAGGCGTCGGTAATGATCAATTGCATGTCCCACTGCCTCCAAAAGCATGAATACCCGCTCGCCCAACGCCGTCACCTTGCTCCAGGCCAGTCAGGCCCATCCGTCACTGGCGCGCCTGATGACGCTGCAACAGGCCTCGCAGGCGCGGCTGAAAGCCATCGAGGCGCTGATCCCACCGGCCTTGCGCACACAGATTCAAGCCGGGCCACTGGATGATGACGCCTGGTGTCTGTTGTTGGGCAACACGGCGGTGGCAGCAAAAATCAGGCAACTGCTGCCCAGTTTTGAGGCCTGCCTGCGCCGCAGCGACCTGACCGTAAAAACCATCCGGCTGAAAGTGCGCCGGTCCGCTTGATCAAGGAAATTGGTGCCGATTGTCGGAATCGAACTGACGACCTACCGCTTACAAGGCGGTTGCTCTACCAACTGAGCTAAATCGGCACTGGGAAAATTTTACTTGATGCGTGTCAGCGTTGGCCGCTTTGGTGCGGCTGCCGCTACCGTGGCGCTTGGAGGTTCGCTCGACGCGACCTTTGGGAAGGCCATGCCCTGACCGTTCTCCCGCGCAAAGACGGCCACCACCCGATCGACCGGCAACATGATTTCGCGGGCCACGCCACCGAAACGCGCGTTAAACGATATGAAGTCGTTGTCCAGGCGCAATTGCGTGGTCGCCGCCAAGCCAATGTTGAGGACGATCTCGCCGTCCTTGACGTATTCCATCGGCACCTGCACCGAGCCATCGACCGCCACCGTGATGTGCGGTGTGTAGCCGTTGTCAGAGCACCACTCGTGAATCGCCCGAATGAGGTACGGGCGGGTCGACGTGCCGGCGAACTCCTGCGCTGCACTCATGCCGCACCCGGTTACTTGCGCATGACTTTTTCGGACGGCGTCAGCGCCTCAATGTAGGCCGGACGAGAAAAAATGCGTTCGGCGTACTTGAGCAGCGGCGCGGCGTTCTTGCTCAGTTCAATACCGTAGTAGTCGAGACGCCACAGCAAGGGGGCAATGGCCACGTCGAGCATCGAAAAGTTGTCGCCCAACATGAACTTATTCTTCAAAAACACCGGCGCCAGTTGGGTCAAGCGATCGCGGATGTGGGCGCGAGCCTTCTCCAGCACCTTTTCCTGGTTGGCCTTGGCATTGCGCGATTCCAGCGTCGAGACGTGCGTGAATAACTCTTTTTCGAAGTTCAGCAAGAACAACCGCACGCGCGCGCGGTCGACCGGGTCACCAGGCATCAACTGGGGATGCGGGAAACGCTCGTCGATGTACTCGTTGATGATGTTCGACTCGTACAGGATCAGGTCGCGCTCGACAAGGATCGGCACCTGGCCATACGGATTCATCACGTTGATGTCTTCGGGCTTGTTGTACAGATCGACGTCGCGGATTTCGAAATCCATACCCTTTTCAAACAACACAAAACGGCAGCGGTGAGAAAAAGGGCAAGTCGTTCCCGAATAAAGCACCATCATGGCGATAACTCCTATAAAAACAAAAAGAGCGGGGTGCGCTTTGCAACCCCACTCTCGGTCGCCAGAGCACGGCCTGCCGCGCCCTGAACCAGATAAAAAACCTTACTTGATGTCTTTCCAGTAAGCCTTGTTGAGCTTCCAGGTCAAGAAAGACAAGCCGGCCAGAAAGACCAGCACCCAAACGCCAACACGCTGGCGCGAAGTCTGCACCGGCTCGGCCATCCATTGCAAATAGTTGACCAGGTCGGCGACGGCGCTGTCGTACTGCGCCGGCGTCAGGGTGCCGGGCGTGACCTGCTCAAAACCCTTGAACTCATGAACCTTCTGGCCATGAACTTCAACCTCTTCGAACACGGCACGCCGGTCGCCCTGCAGTTCCCACAACGCGTGCGGCATGGCCACGTTCGGGAACACCAGATTGTTCCAGCCCGTCGCCTTGCTGTCGTCGCGGTAGAAGGTACGCATGTAGGTATAGAGGTAATCGGCGCCCGTACCGTTGGCGCCGGCCCGCGATCGCGCAATTACCGTCAGGTCGGGCGGCGTATTGCCAAACCAGGCCTTGGCTTGCTTGGCGTCGATCGATGCTTTCATCGTTTCGCCGATTTTGGCGTCGGTCAGCAACAGGTTGTTCTTGATTTGCTCAGGCGTCAGGCCCAGATCGGTCAGCCGCGTGTAGCGCATGAACGCGGCCGAGTGGCAGTTCAGGCAATAGTTGACGAATAGCTTGGCGCCGTTTTGCAACGCGCCCATGTCGTTGATGCGATTAGGCGCCTTGTCCCAGGCGGGGCCGCCGGTATTGGCGTGCGCCGTCAATGTGAACGCCAACGCCAGCGTCAAACCCGACAGAATTTTTTTGCTCAAACCCATGGTTGTCATGAATACTCTCCGAATCAGTGAGCCGTAAAGTTGACGCGGCTCGGTACCGGCTTGAAGGGGCCAATACGACTCCACCATGGCATCAGCGCAAAGAAGGCGAAGTAAAACAGCGTGCCCACCTGCGCTACCCGGCCAAACAGGGGTGACGGCGGCTGGGTACCCAAATAGCCCAGAATCAGAAAATCAACAACGAATACCGCGTACAGCACCTTGTGCCAGGTCGGGCGGTAGCGGATCGACTTGACCTCGCTGTTGTCGAGCCAGGGCAGGAAAAACAGAATCACCACGCCACCGCCCATCGCCACGACGCCCCAGAACTTGGCGTCGATGGACAGCATCATCGCCAGCACGACGACCGCACCACCTGCAATGATCGCCTTGAAGACTGCGGGCATGCGACCTTTGGCCAGCGCCAGCAAAGCGGATACCGCAACGCAGGCCATCAGCACGTACATCAGTTCAGTGGTCACCGCGCGCAACAGCGAATAAAACGGCGTGAAGTACCAGACCGGTGCGATGTGCGGAGGCGTCTGGAACGGGTCTGCCGGGATGAAGTTGTTGTATTCCAGGAAATAACCGCCCATCTCAGGCGCAAAGAACACGATGGCGGTGAAGACAAATAAGAACACACTGACGCCAAAAATGTCGTGCACCGAGTAGTACGGGTGGAACGGTATGCCATCGAGCGGAATGCCGTTGGCGTCCTTGGTCGCCTTGATCTCGACGCCGTCGGGGTTGTTGGAGCCGACTTCGTGCAGCGCAATGATGTGCGCCACCACCAGGCCCAGCAGCACCAGCGGCACGGCGATCACGTGAAAGCTGAAAAAGCGGTTGAGCGTCGCGTCGCCAACCACATAATCGCCGCGGATCAGCAGGGCCAGATCAGGGCCGACAAAAGGAATGGCGGAAAAGAGGTTAACGATCACCTGCGCGCCCCAGTAGCTCATCTGCCCCCAGGGCAGCAGGTAGCCCATGAAGGCCTCGGCCATCAGCGCCAGAAAAATGCCACAGCCAAACAGCCAGACCAGTTCACGCGGCTTGCGGTAGCTGCCGTACATCAGGCCACGGAACATGTGCAGGTACACGACGACGAAAAACGCCGACGCCCCGGTGGAGTGCATGTAACGGATCATCCAGCCCCAGGGCACATCGCGCATGATGTACTCAACCGAGGCAAAAGCCAGCGCGGCGTCTGGCTTGTAGTGCATCACCAGAAAAATACCGGTGACGATCTGGATCACCAGCACCAGCAGCGACAGTACACCAAAGATGTACCAGAAGTTGAAGTTCTTCGGCGCGTAGTACTCGCTCATGTGCGCCTTGAACAAGGCCGACAGCGGGAACCGGTTGTCGATCCAGTTCAGCGTCTTGGCACCGGCCGAGGCGTTGGGGGAGATTTCGTGGAATTCAGCCATGTTCGTGTGTCCTTAGGCTTTCTTGTCTTCGCCAATGAGCAACTTGGTGTCAGAGAGGTACATGTGCGGCGGCACTTCCAGGTTGTCGGGCGCAGGCTTGTTCTTGAACACGCGACCCGCCAGGTCAAACGTCGAGCCGTGGCACGGGCACAGAAAACCGCCTTCCCAGTCGTCAGGCAAAGAAGGTTGCGCGCCTTTTTGAAACTTGTCAGAGGGCGAGCAACCCAGGTGTGTGCAGATACCCACCGCCACCAGGTACTCGGGCTTGATCGAGCGCGTGGCGTTGCGCGCGTAGGCCGGCGCTTGCTCTTCGGGTTTGCGCGTCGAATTGGGATCAGCCAGTTGCGCGTCAAGTTTGGGCAACGCCGCCAACTGTTCGGGCGTACGACGCACGATCCAGACCGGCTTGCCACGCCATTCGACGGTCATTTTCTCGCCCGGCTTCAGCGCGGAGATGTCGGCTTCGACGGCGGCGCCGGCGGCACGGGCTTTCTCGGAAGGTTGGAACGAGCTGACAAAGGGCACCACGGCGGCGACGCCGCCAACCGCGCCGGCGCAACCAGACGCAATCAGCCACGTGCGCTTGCTGGAGTCCACCGCAGCGCCATTGGCAAGAGCTTCACTCATGGGAATCCTCAAAGAATAAAACCGGGATAGGTATCAACCCTTGATTCTAGCTTAGCGAGCATTGCTTGAAGCTGACCAAAACGCCTGCCAAGCTGCCCGCCACAGCCACTCCGGGATCAAGCGCCTGGGCCACCACCGGCGGCAGCAGGTCCGGTCGCGAGTTGTCGCGCCATGTCCACCGCCGCCAGCAAACTGGACGCATCGGCGCGGCCGCTGCCGGCGATATCGAAGGCCGTGCCGTGGTCCGGACTGGTGCGCACCAGCGGCAAACCCAAGGTCACGTTAACGCCCTTCTCGACGCCCAGGTACTTCACCGGAATCAGCCCCTGATCGTGGTACATCGCCAGCACCACGTCAAACTCGCCCAACTGCGCGCCGCGCGCCCGGGCGCGCATGAACACCGTGTCCGGTGGCTGTGCATCGCTCACCGACAAACCTTGCGCACGCGCGCAGGCGATGGCCGGCTGGATGATGTCGATCTCTTCGCGGCCGAACAAACCGCCCTCCCCGGCGTGCGGATTCAAGCCAGCCACACCGATGCGCGGCGCGCGACCCAACACCGACTGCAAAGCGCGGTGCGTGATCAGCAGCGTCTGCAAGACGTTGTCCAGGGTCACCGCCGCCAAGGCCTCACGCAGCGCCACGTGGATGCTGACTAGAACCACACGCAGTTCGTCGTTGGCCAGCATCATGCGCACCGGGCAGTGTGCCAGCGGCACGCCAGCGTGCGCCGCCGCCAGCGACTGCAGCAGCTCGGTGTGCCCCGGAAAGGCGTCGTACGGCGCGCCGGCCAGCGCCAACGCCGCCTTGTTCAACGGCGCCGTTACCAGCGCTGCAACTTCGCCGCGCAGCGCCGCCTGGGCCGCCCAGGCGACGCAGTCGCCGGCCAGCCGTCCGGCCGACGCGCTGACCTGTCCGAAGGACGCCACCGGCCGATCTGCTGCGGCGGCCGCGGCGTCAACCGGCAGCAGCGGCAGATAGTTGGGCGGACAACACCCGAGGTCGCCGACGTCGGTCAGCAGCGCCACCGGCAAGGCCACGCCGTCGCCGGCGACAACCTGCGTCGCCCGGCGCAGCGTCGCCAGGTCGCCGACGACAAAACAGCCCTGCAACCGCCGTGGCGCGGCGCAAAACGCCTTGACGATGATTTCCGGGCCGATGCCGGCGGCGTCGCCCTGGGTGATGGCAATGGGTCGCGTCATTGGGGTTACCGGCATCGCCGCCTCACGCCGGGTTGTCGATGTCGATGAACTCGTGGCGCAGGCCAAACTGCCCGGCCACGTGCGCGGCCACCGCCGGCGCACCGTAGCGCTCGCTGGCGTGATGGCCACAGGCGATGTAGGCCACGCCGCATTCGCGCGCCAGGTGCACCTGCGGCTCGGACAGCTCGCCGGTGACAAAAGCGTCGGCGCCGGCGGCGATGGCGGCCTCAAAATAGCCTTGCGCACCACCGCTGCACCATGCTATTTTTTTAATATCTCCTTGTTGTTTATTTATAAGAGCTACAGGCCGATTTAATACATATTCCAGGTGGTCAGCCAGGAGCTTCGCCGTGGCGTAGCTCTGGCCGTTGACGCGCTCGCCGAGCCAGCCCAGGTCTTGTTCGCCAAAGCGCGCGCCACCCACCCAACCCATCTTGATGGCCAGTTGGGCGTTGTTGCCGAGCTGCGGGTGCGCATCCAGCGGCAGGTGGTAGGCCAGCAAGTTGATGTTGTGCGCCAGCAGCAGCGCCAGACGTTGCTTCATCCAACCGGTGACACAACCGCTTTGGCCACGCCAGAACAGTCCGTGATGGACAAACACGGTGTCGGCGCCAGCGGCGATGGCGGCCTCAATCAACGCCCGACTGGCGGTTACCCCGGAGACCAGCTTGCGCGCCCTGGCGCGCCCCTCGACTTGCAGGCCGTTGGGCGCGTAGTCGCGAAAACGCCCGGGCTCCAGCAGCGCGTCAAAAGCGCCGACCAATTCACGTCGATCCATCAAGTCGTCCTGCACCACATCGTCATGGTCCGATGATAAAGGCTCATCAAGCAGATACGACGGTCAGCGACGAACGTCACGCATCGCGACGGCAGTCGACGGCTCCTCAAGGTGCGCGTCGCAATCGCAGCCCGTGCCAGCAGCCACCCAGCGCCAGGCCAGTCGGCGCAAGGCCGGCTCCAGCGATCGGCTCAACCCTTGCGCAAAACTGGGCAGGCGTTGCTGCAACACGTCCTGCGCGTCGGCAATAACGCCGCAGCGGTAGCGTGCCTCGCTGGCCTGCCAGCGCAGCAGGCGGCATGCCCCCTGGCGCCGCAGCGTCAGAGCCACCCCCAGCGGACACGGCTCAAGCAAGCAGCAAACGCCGCAGCCGTTGCACGGCGCGCCCATCAGCGGCTTGGCTGGTGCACTGGCAAATATGGGAATCGTTCGACGCGGCATCCTTGTAAACCCGGACTCTACCTACAATTTAACGCACGGCGCTGTGGCGCCAGCACGCTCAATTTGACCACCCACGGGCTCGCGCCCTTCGATCATGAAACGTTTTTGGCTGTTGTTCTCACAATCCGTCACCGTATTGCTGGCAGCGTATTTCGTTGTCGGCACGCTCAAGCCCGGCTGGTTGCCGCAACGCGGTGGAGGCGCGGCGGTGGCGGTGCTCGAAGCGCCGGCGCCCACCGCCGCGGCAGTACCAACGGGCAGTTTCCGGCTGGCGGCGCAGAAGGCGTCGGCGGCGGTCGTCAGCATCAACACCAGCAAGAACGCCCGGCGCAGCCCGCAGCAGATGGACCCGTGGTTCAAGTTCTTTTTTGGCGAGCAACCGAGTGAACCGCAGGTAGGTCTGGGCAGCGGCGTCATCGTCAGCGCCGACGGCTACATCCTGACCAACAACCACGTCGTCGAGGGCGCCGACGAGATCGAGGTGGTTCTCAACGACAGCCGGCGCAGCGCAGCGCAGGTGATTGGCACCGACCCCGACGCCGACCTGGCGGTGCTGAAAATCAAGCTTGACCGGCTGCCGGTGATCGTTCTCGGCAACGCCAGCACCTTGCAGGTCGGCGACCAGGTGCTGGCCATCGGCAACCCGTTTGGCGTCGGCCAGACGGTCACCAGCGGCATCGTCAGCGCGCTGGGGCGCAACCAATTGGGCATCAACACCTTTGAGAATTTCATCCAGACCGACGCCGCCATCAACCCGGGCAATTCGGGCGGCGCGCTGGTCGACACCAACGGCAATCTGCTGGGCATCAATACCGCCATTTATTCACGCTCGGGCGGCAGCATGGGCATTGGGTTTGCCATTCCGGTGTCGACCGCCAAAATGGTGTTGGAGGGCATCGTCAAAGACGGCCAGGTCACGCGTGGCTGGATTGGTGTGGAGCCCAATGAACTCAACCCGGAACTGGCGCAAACCTTTGGTGTCAAGGCTGAACAAGGCGTGATCATTACCGGCGTCTTGCAAGACGGGCCCGCGGCCAAGGGCGGAATGAAGCCGGGCGACGTGGTGACGCGGGTGGCCGGACAGGACGTTCGCAACGTCTCAGAATTACTTGCCAGTGTGGCAGCGCTCAAACCCGGCACCGACGCGGCGTTTGAAGTACAACGTGCAGACAGCAAGGCGACGCTGCAAATTGCCCCCGGTGTGCGTCCCAGGCCGCGTCAGCCGGCGCAGTGATCGGTGCCGTTCAGGACGACGACGCCGTGGCGCTGTCGTCTTCAGGGGCCTTGGTGTGCTTGATGAACAGCTGCGCCGCCCAGATGCCGATCTCATAAAGCAGGCACATCGGAATGGCCAGGGCCAGCTGTGACACCACGTCCGGCGGCGTGACGATGGCGGCGATGATGAACGCCAGCACGACGAAATAGCCGCGAAATTCCTTCAGCTTGTCGATACTGAAGATGCCCATGCGGGCCAGCACCACCACCACCACCGGCACCTCAAAGGCCATGCCAAAGGCCAGGAACATATTGAGCACGAAACCCAGATACGCCTCGATGTCGGGCGAGGCGGTGATGCTCGCCGGCGCAAAGCTCTGAATAAACGCAAACACCCGGCCAAAGACGAAGAAGTAGCAAAACGCCACGCCGACGAAAAACAGGATCGTGCTGGAAACCACCAACGGCAACACCAGTTTCTTCTCATGGGTGTAGAGGCCCGGCGCGACAAACGCCCAAAGCTGGTACAACACCACCGGCAAGGCCAGCAAGAAAGCGGCCATCAGCAAGACCTTCAGCGGCACCATAAAGGGCGAAATGACCGAGGTGGCGATCATCGTCGCGCCCTTGGGCAGATGCGCCACCAGCGGCGCGGCCATCAGGTCGTAGAGTGCCCCCGGCCCCGGGTAGATGCCTAGCACCACGGCGACGACGACGACGGCCATCGCCGCCTTGACCAGGCGGTCGCGCAACTCGATCAGGTGTTGCACGAACGGCTGCTCGGTGCCGGCCAGCTCGTCGTCTTTGTTGGAAGAATCGCTCATCAATTCACACGGGGCGGGCGAAAGCGCGCCACACGTGCAGCGCCCGACAAGGCCTTGCTGCGCACGCCGGCGCGGGCCTTGTACCAGGTGGGCAGCGCAGCCTGCTTGAGGCGCCAGTTTTTCTTGGGGTGCTGGTAGCGTGGCGCCGGCTCGGCCAGGGCGTCAGACGATGCACCGGGCAGTGATGGCCGGTAGTCGCTGTCGCTCGAAGCGCGGGTCTCGCTGGCCTCGGCCGTCGCTTCGGCCCAGGTTTTCTCAAAGTCAGACGCGTTGGTCTGCACCGACTGCTGCACGTCCTTGGCCGCGCTCTCGACCGTGTCTTTCATCTTCTTGAGCTCGTCGAGCTCCATCGAACGGTTGACCTCGGCCTTGACGTCGCTGACATAGCGTTGCGCCTTGCCGATGAGCGTGCCGACGGTGCGCGCCACGCGCGGCAGCTTCTCCGGCCCAATGACGATCAGCGCCACCGCGCCGATCATCGCCAGCTTGGAAATCCCCAGATCGATCATCAGGACTTCTGCTTGGCTTCCACGTCGATGGTGGTCTTTTCAGCAGCTGCAGCCGTGCTGGCCACCTGCGCCGGCGCAGTGGTTGCCTTGTCGTCGCTCGAGGAGCCGTCTCTCATGCCTTCCTTGAAGCCCTTGACGGCGCCGCCCAGGTCGGTGCCGATGTTTTTCAGCTTCTTGGTGCCAAACACCATGATGACGATCAACAAGACGATCAGCCAGTGCCAAATGGACAGTGAACCCATGGTAAAACTCCTAACGAACAAAATTGGTAAATGAAGTCAATGCTAGGCCGGGGCGCCGGATTATCCGCGCAACCACGGCCGCGGACCGCCCATCACGTGCACGTGCAGGTGATGCACCTCTTGCGCACCCTCGGCGCCGGTATTGGCCAGCATACGGAAGCCCCCTTCGGGGTAGGGATTACAGCCCTCCTGCAAGGCCAGCCGGGGCACCAGCGTCATCAGGCGGCCCATCAGCGCGGCGTGCGCGTCGGTGAGCAAGGCCATCGACGGAATGTGCATTTTCGGGATGATCAGAAAGTGCACCGGCGCCCACGGATGAATGTCGTGAAAGGCGTACAACTCGTCGTCCTGGTAAACCATTCTGGACGGAATCTTGCCGGCGACGATCTTGCAAAACAGGCAATCGGGGTCGTGCGCGACGACGTCTTCAATCATGCTGCGCTCTCCATGGGTAGACCTTTGTTCAGCCGCACCATGCCGCTGACGATGCGATACAAGAACCAGACCGAAATCACCAGCCAGGCGAACCAGCCCGGCAAGAGAAACACCAGCCACAACGGCGCCGTCAGCAGGTACAACAGCCCGGCGATAAACACGCTGCGAATGCGCCAGCGAAAGTGCGACGCGTGCCAGGTGCCCACCGCGTCGCCACGCTTGACCAGGTCGATCACCAGTGCCACCAGCAGCAGCAGCGGTCCGGCCTGCGCGCCCGGCACCAGCGCCGCCACGGCGACGATCAAATGCAGGACGTAGCTGACGGTGCCCCAGGCGTTCAGGCCGTTGAGCGTTTGCACGTCGAGCTCGCCGAGCTCGTTGCTGGCGTTTGACGCCTGGCTGAAATCTTCGCTCATGCCGCGCCTTTCATGGCCTGCGCCTCGCGTTCCTTGACTTTGCGCAGCGCTTTTTCCTCCAGCCCACTGGTGCCGGCGCGGCGTTGCAGCTCGGCGACCACGTCGGCCGGGCGCAGTCCATAGTGCGCCAGCGCGATCATGCTGTGAAACCACAGGTCGGCCACCTCGTACACCAGCTTGCGCTTGTCGCCGCCGTGGTCGGCGTCCTTGGCGGCCATGACGACTTCGGTGGCTTCTTCACCCACTTTCTTCAGGAACGCGTCGGGGCCTTTGTGCAACAGGCGCGCCACGTAACTGGCTTCGGGGTCGCCGCCGCGCGCCGGCAGGCGTGACTCGATCACATCGGCCAGGTCGGCCAGCGCGTCGGCAGAGGAGATTTCGGTGCTCATCGGCGTTGGTAAATGGTTTGCGGGTCTTTCAACACCGGTTCAACGGTGCGCCAGTCGCCATTGTCATACAGCCGAAAAAAACAGCTGTGACGACCGGTGTGGCAAGCCAGGCCCGGCGTGTGACCGGTTTGCGTGACCTGCAGCAAGACCACGTCGGCGTCGCAGTCGATGCGGATCTCATGCACCAATTGCACGTGGCCGGACTCTTCGCCTTTGAACCAGAGTTTGTTGCGGGAGCGGCTGAAGTACACCGCGCGACCCAGCTCGGCGGTTTTTTGCAAGGCCTCACGGTTCATCCACGCCAGCATCAGCACGTCGCCACTGCCCTGCTCTTGCGCGATGGCGGGCACCAGGCCTTGCGCGTCCCATTTGATTGTGTCGAGGCAATTCATGGCGCCAATTGTCGGCGATCTTTGTGCTTTATTTTTGATAGCTGCTAGCGCATTCTGCACAGGGTCTAGAAGCCAAAATAGCTTATAAAACTTACCGCCTGACGGGAATGCCCCTTGCGGCCATGTGTGCCTTGGCCTGCGCCACGGTGAATTCGCCGTAGTGAAAGATGCTGGCCGCCAACACGGCGTCGGCGCCGCCGCGCTGGATGCCGTCGGCCAGATGGTCGAGCGTGCCGACGCCGCCCGAGGCGATCACTGGCACATCGACCGCGTCGCTGACCGCGCGCGTCAGTTCCAGATCGAAGCCGGCCTTGGTGCCGTCGCGGTCCATGCTGGTGAGCAATATCTCACCGGCGCCGAAGTCGGCCATTTGCCGCGCCCAGGCCAGCGCGTCCAGGCCGGTGTTTTTGCGCCCGCCGTGGCTGTACACGTCCCAACCCTCGCCCAGTGGTGCGCCGTCCGAGCCGGCGCGTTGCCGGTCGGCACCCGTGCGACGCTTGGCGTCGATGGCCACGACAATGCACTGCGCACCGTATTTGCCCGAGGCGTCGCGAATCACCTGCGGGTTGGCAATCGCCGCCGAGTTGAAACTGGTCTTGTCGGCGCCGGCGTTGAGCAGGCGGCGCACGTCGTCGACCGTGCGCACACCACCGCCCACCGTGAGCGGAATGAACACCTGGCTGGCCACCGCCTCGATGATGTGCAGGATCAGATCGCGGCCGTCGCTGGTGGCGGTGATGTCGAGAAAGGTCAGTTCGTCGGCACCCTGTTCGTTGTAGCGGGCGGCGATCTCCACTGGGTCGCCGGCATCGCGCAGCTCGACAAAGTTGACGCCTTTGACGACGCGTCCACCGGTCACGTCCAAGCAGGGGATGATGCGTTTGGCTAGCATGCGGCGATTGTAAAAGGGTGGGACTGCGCGACCCCATTGCCGCGCGGGGCGCACCAGAAGTGCCTGGGACAGTAAAAAACGCTTCAGCCGTTGAGCTCGTCGGCACGCGCCTGTGCCTTCTCGAAATCAAGGTCGCCGCTGTAGATGGCGCGCCCGCAGATGACGCCCTCGATGCCTTCGCCCTCGACCGCGCACAGCGCCTCAATGTCGGCCATGCTGTGCAGCCCGCCCGAGGCGATCACCGGAATGGTCAGCGCCTGCGCCAGCCGCACCGTGGCGTCGACATTGATGCCGGTGAGCATGCCGTCACGGCCGATGTCGGTGTAGATGATCGACTCGACACCAAAGTCTTCAAACTTCTTGCCCAGGTCGACCACATCGTGTTTGGTCAGTTTGCTCCAGCCGTCAGTGGCGACCTTGCCGTCCTTGGCGTCCAGGCCGACGATGATGTGGCCGCCAAAGGCGGTGCAGGCGTCTTGCAGAAAGCCAGGGTTACGCACCGCCGCCGTGCCGATGATGACGTAGCGCAGGCCGGCGTCCAGGTAGCGCTCGATGGTGTCCAGGTCGCGGATGCCGCCGCCAAGCTGCACGTCGACCTGGCTGCCAATGTCTTTGAGAATTTTGCGAATCGCCGCTTCGTTCTTCGGCTGGCCGGCAAACGCACCATTCAGGTCCACCAGGTGCACACGCCGCGCACCCTTGTCGACCCAGGAGCGGGCCATCACCGCGGGCTCTTCGCTGAAGGTGGTGGCAAGCTTCATGTCGCCTTGTTGCAGGCGAACACAGAGACCGTCCTTGAGATCAATCGCAGGAATTAACAACATGGTGCAAAACGCTGGAGGTGAGGAAGAAACAGGGCGACAGGCGCGCGTACGCAGGGTCAGGCGGGGTTTTTCAGACCAGACGTGCGTGGTGCGCGTGGCGGGATAACGAGGACATGGCAGCGGTGGGTGACAGCGCGGTCAGGGGTTCCAGTGAAGAAAATTGCGGTACAGGGCCAAGCCGTGATCGGCGCTTTTTTCGGGGTGAAATTGGGTCGCGAAAATATTATCACGCGCCACGGCTGAACAAAAGCGCGCACCGTAATCGGTCTGCCCGGCGCTGTGGCGCGCATCTGACGGTATGGCGTAGTAGCTGTGCACAAAATAAAAGTAGCTGCCGTCGGGCACGTCGCCCCAGATGGGGTGGCGCACGCCGTCGTGGGCGACTTGCCAGACCTGGTTCCAGCCCATTTGCGGCACCTTGTAGCGGCTGCCGTCGGGCTGCAAACGCCCGGCCAGAGCAAACTTGCGCACCTCGCCATGGATCAGGCCCAGGCCCGGCGTGTCGCCCTCGGCGCTGTGGTCGAGCAACATCTGCATGCCCACGCAGACACCAAACAAAGGTTTGCACGCTGCCGCCGCCAGCACCGACGCCTGCAGGCCCGAATCGCGCAGCTCGCGCATGCAATCGGGCATGGCGCCCTGGCCCGGCAGCACCACGCGGTCGGCGCCGCGCACCACGTCCGGGTCGCGGGTGATGCGCACGTCAAAGCCGCTGCCCACTGCGGCGGCCTGTACCGCCTGCGACACCGAACGCAAGTTACCCATGCCGTAGTCGACCACGGCAACGGTCTTGCGCGGGCCACTGTTTGCTATCAAAGTCATTGCTGCTTGCGCTTTTCAAATAAGGGCTAGAGGCCAATTTTTCATATAAAACTAGAGACTACCCTTGGTCGACGGAATTTGCCCGCTGGCGCGCGCGTCGAACGCCAGCGCACCGCGCAGCGCCCGGGCAAAAGCCTTGAAGATGGTTTCGCACTGGTGGTGCGCGTTGCTGCCTTTGAGGTTGTCGATGTGCAACGTGACAAATGCGTGGTTGACAAAGCCCTGGAAAAATTCGTGCACCAGCTGGGCGTCAAAACTGCCGATCATGGCGCTGCTGAACGGCGCGTCCATGACCAGACCGGGCCGACCCGAGAAGTCGATCACCACGCGGCTCAGGGCCTCGTCCAGCGGCACGTAGGCGTGGCCGTAGCGGCAGATGCCTTTCTTGTCGCCAACGGCCTTGTGCACCGCCTGGCCCAGGGCAATGCCGACGTCTTCGACGGTATGGTGGCCGTCGACGTGCAAGTCGCCGTCGGCTTCAATGTCCAGGTCGATCAGCCCATGGCGGGCGATTTGTTCGAGCATGTGGTCGAAGAAGCCGATGCCGGTGTGCAGCCGCGCCACGCCCGTGCCGTCGAGGTTGACGCGCACGGTGATCTTGGTCTCGGCCGTGTGGCGGGCAACGTCGGCCACGCGCGGCAGGCGATTGGCCAGGCCCTCGGGCAGATTGGTGAGTGCGTAGTGGGTCATGATGCGGCTTCCATAACGATCGGCGCTCGCATTTTAGAAACGAATCTGCCACCTGCGCCGGGCCCCGTCCGTTGATTTGATCGGTGGCCAAGCGATCGCCACCCCGGCCCGCACGGTTCGCCGTCAAGTGCCCACGGCGTCGCCAACAAACTCCAGTGCCCAGCGGCTGGCCGCCTGCAAGTTGGCCAGTGCCGACGCGCTCAGGTCCGCGCCAAGGTTAAACCTCGTGCCGCGAATCGCCAGCAGCGTGCACGGCGGCGGCGCACCATAAAGCGCCACAAAAACCGCCAGCAGCGCCGACGGCGACAGCACGTGGCTGGCCAGACTGGCGTCGTGCGCCGCCTGCACCGGCACAACTTCAAAGGGGGGATGACACGCGGCACTGGCGTCGACCAGCAGCACCTGGCGGCGACCGATCAGGTCCAGCGCATGCTCGACCTGTAGCTGGAAGTCTTCCAGAAAATCAATCTGCGCCAACTCGCCGTCAGACAAGCCGTTTTGCACGGCCTGCAGCAGCAGTGGCCCCAGCGCGTCGTCGCCACGGCTGCGGTTGCCCCAAGCCAAAACCAACAACGGCGCGCTCACAGCAGGTGCGCCAGGGTACCGTCGGCCGACTTGTGCACCCGGTCCAACAAGCCACCGTCGCTGCCCTGTAGCGTTACCTCCAACGGCATCTGACCCAGCGCGTGGGTGGCGCACGACAGGCAGGGGTCGTAGGCGCGAAT